>NZ_CP159405.1:300000-477500 GCF_040500525.1 Azospirillum formosense
ATGAAAGCGGCATTCCCGCCCGCTTCGAGCGCGAGGATCTGTTCGAATGGTTCGAGCGGGCGGCCGGAGACGGGCGGACGTTCGATCGCGTCTTCGCCTCCTATGGAACCATCTGCTGGCTGTCGAACATCGACACGTGGGCGCGGGGCATCTCTTCGGTGCTCAGGCCGGGGGGACGATTCGTCCTTGTGGAATTCCATCCCTACGCCATGGTTTTCAATGAGCAATGGCAGCCGCACTACGATTACTTCCGGTCCGAGCCCATCAGGGAGTCCGGGGTGGGCGATTACGTGGCGGAGTCGGGCGACGGCTTGGCTCTTGAAGGGTATCAGGCCGGAGTTGAGAACTTCGTCAATCCGCACCCTTGCTTTGAGTTCTACTGGGGGATCGGCGACGTGGTGTCGGCGCTCATCCGTGCCGGACTGACTCTCGACCGGTTGGTCGAGTATCCTTACTCGAACGGCTGGCGCGGCTTCGAGGGCATGCGTGCGCTTGACGGCAAGCGCTGGAGGCCGCCGGAGACGATGCCCAGCATCCCTCTCATGTATGGTGTCGCTGCAAGCAAGTGACCGAGGCGGCCGCCGCGTCCGATGGGGCGTCCCACCTTCTGCGCGGTGGCGGGCCGGCCCCGGCGCGGCGACAATTGGGGGTTGCCGGGGCTTCCTGACCCGGCCGGCGGGACCGGGGAGGACAGCCGTGACCACCCTCTTTCACGACCCCCTGCACGAGGATTTCGGCACCTGGCCCGTCGCCTACATCCCCTATGGCGGGGCCGAGTTCGGCGAGATCAAGGCGGTCGCCGAGGCCATCGGCGACGGTGACGACGGCGCCTATTACGACGCCTGGACCGCGGCGGGCGACCGGCTGGCGCACGAGGCCGCTCTGGCCAAGGGCCGCAGGGCGACCGCCCGCGCCCTCTACCTGCGGGCGAGCGCCTTTTACAACGCCTCCTTCCACCCGCTCTACGGCGCGCCCGTCGATTCTCGGCTGATCGCCGCCTTCCGCAAGGGGACGGCGGCGCTCGACAAGGGACTCTCGCTCGGGCCGCGCCCGGCCATTCCGCTGGCCATTCCGTTCGGCGCGATGGCGCTGCCCGGCCGCTTCATCCCGGCGGAGGGCTTCGAGACCCGGGTCCGCCCGCTGATCGTCTTCACCAACGGCTATGACGCCACCATCACCGACCTGTATTTCGCGTCGGCGGTGGCGGCCTCGCGGCGCGGCTATCACAGCTTGCTGTTCGACGGTCCCGGCCAGGGGGCGATGCTCTACGAGCACAACGTGCCGCTGCGGCCGGACTGGGAGACGGTGATCGCGGCGGTGATCGATTTCGCCGAAACCCTGCCGCTCGTCGATGCGTCGCGCATCGCCCTCAGCGGCTGGAGCCTCGGCGGGCATCTCGCCCCGCGCGGCGCGTCGGGCGAGCCGCGCATCGCGGCGCTGATCGCCGATCCCGGCACCTGGAGCATCGCCGACGGCTTCCGCGACATCGTGGTTCACAGGCTCGGCGTCGCACCGGAGGCGGCGGCCGACCTCGGCGCCCTGGACCAAACCGTCATCGACCGCATGGACGCCTTCATCCGCGGCCACCGCCAGCTCAACTGGAAGGTCGTGCAGCGCGGCTTCTGGGTGCATGGCGTCAGTGATCTGCGTTCCTACCTCGCTGCCGCGGAGTTGTTCACCATGCGGGGGCGGGCGCAGCTCATCGCCTGCCCCACCCTGGTCACCCAGGCGGAGAACGACGCGCTGTCGGCCGGCGCGGGCGCCTTCTTCGACGCGCTCACTGGCCCGAAGACGCTGATGCGCTTCACCGCCGCCGAAGGCGCCGACGGGCACTGCGAGATGGGCAACCGCTCCCTCCTGAACCTCCGCGTCCTCGACTGGCTGGATGACCAATTCAAGGGTGGGAACTGACGCGCCTCCGGCCCTCCTTCCGTGCCCAGGTCAGTGATTGTCGCGCGGGATGCCCATGGTCTGGGCGACGCGCTGGTACTTGACGGCGGGCTTCAGCACCATGCCCTCGTCGAGCTGGTCGACGATGCCGCGCTGGATCTCCTGCCAGGGCGTCTGCGACGGCGGGATCGGGTAGCCGCCCGCGGCCTCCAGCGCGGCGCGGCGGTCGGCCAGCTCGCCCTCGGAAATCAGGATGTCGGCGCTGCCGCGGCGCAGGTCGATGCGCACCCGGTCGCCGCTGCGCAGCAGGGCCAGCCCGCCGCCCGCCGCCGCCTCCGGGGACGCGTTGAGGATGGAGGGCGACCCCGAGGTGCCGGACTGGCGGCCGTCGCCGATGCAGGGAAGGGAGTGGACGCCCTGTTTGATCAGCGTGGCGGGGGGCCGCATGTTGACCACCTCCGCCGCTCCCGGATAGCCGATGGGGCCGGTGCCGCGGATGACCAGGATGGTGTAGGCGTCGATGCCCAGGCCGGGGTCGTCGATGCGGTGATGGTAGTCCTCCGGTCCATCGAAGACGACGACCTTGCCCTCGAACGCCTCCGGGTCCTGCGGGTTGGACAGGTAGCGTTCGCGGAACTCGTCGGAGATGACGCTGGTCTTCATGATGGCGGCGCCGAACAGGTTGCCGCGCAGCACCACGAAGCCGGCGCTGGGCATCAGCGGCTCGTCGATGGGATGGATCACCCGCGTGTCGAGGATCGGCTGCCGGCGGCAGTTCTCGCCGATGGTCCGGCCGTTGACGGTGGGCGCTGCCTCGCGGATCAGCCCCTTGCCCATGAGCTGGGCGACGACTGCGGGCACGCCGCCGGCGCGGTGGAAATCCTCGCCCAGATACTCGCCGGCCGGCTGGAGGTTGACCAGCAGCGGCACGTCGTGCCCGTGGGTCTGCCAATCCTCCACGGTCAGCGGCACGCCGATGTGCTTGGCGATGGCGTTGATGTGGATCGGCGCGTTGGTCGAACCGCCGATGGCGGAGTTGACGACGATGGCGTTGAGGAAGGCGTCGCGCGTCAGGATGTCGGACGGCTTGAGGTCCTCGCGAACCATCTCGACGATGCGCTTGCCGGTCTCGTAGGCGGCCTGCTGGCGCTCGCGGTAGGGGGCGGGGATGGCGGCGGAGCCGGGAAGCTGCATGCCCAGCACCTCGGCCAGCGAGTTCATCGTGGAGGCCGTGCCCATCGTGTAGCAGTAGCCGGTCGAGGGGGCCGAGGACGCCACCAGTTCGATGAAGCCCTGATAGTCGATCTCGCCGGCCGCCATCATCTGGCGCGCCTTCCACACGATGGTGCCCGAGCCGGTGCGCTCACCGCGGAACCAGCCGTTCAGCATCGGGCCGACCGACAGGGCGATGGCCGGGATGTTCACGGTGGCCGCCGCCATCAGGCAGGCGGGGGTGGTCTTGTCGCAGCCGATGGTCAGCACCACCCCGTCGAGCGGGTAGCCGTACAGCACCTCCACGAGGCCGAGATAGGCGAGGTTGCGGTCGAGCGAGGCGGTCGGACGCTTGCCGGTTTCCTGGATCGGATGGACGGGGAACTCGATGGCGATGCCGCCGGCGGTGCGGATGCCTTCGCGCAGGCGTTCGGCCAGGACCAGATGGTGCCGGTTGCAGGGGCTGAGGTCGGAGCCGGTCTGGGCGATGCCGATGATCGGCGCGCCCGATTGCAACTCCTCCCGCGTCAGCCCGAAATTCAGGTAACGCTCTAGATAGAGCGCGGTCATGTCGGGGTTGTCGGGGTTGTCGAACCACGCGCGCGACCGCAGCCGCCGGCCGGAGCCGATGTCCGGATGCTGGGAGGAGGGTTTCGTATCGGGCATGTCGGCACCAATTCGGGTTGGGGGCGCGGACCGGGGGACGGCCGGCGCCGGGGTCGTGCGGAGCCTCGTTCGGGCGTCGTTGGGAGTCGGCCGGGCGGTGCGCCCGGCGCTTTACCAGTGGCCTACCAGTGGAAGGCGTCGGTGGTGCGCCAGCGCCCGATCAGACAGGCGTCGGCGACCAGCTGCAGCGGACGGGCGTCGACGTCGCCGGCCGCGTCCGCGATGAGATGGTGGAAGCGGCGGTAGATGCCCTCGTACTCGGCGTCGGGCTCGGCCAGCACGGGCACGCCGTCCACGCTCAGCCGCGTGCCGCCGTGGGTCAGGTCGAGCCTCCCTTCCTCCGTCTCGATGGCGATGGTCCAGGTCTGCTCGCCCTCCTGGAGGAAGTCGAAGGCGGCCGTCACCGTTCCGACGGCGGAGCCCGCAACGCCCTCCATCCTCAGGGTGGCGGCGATGGGCGTGTCGCGGTTGGCGGGGACCCGCAGCTCGGCGTCGCGGACGACGACGGGGGCCGGCAGGATCTCGGACAGGATCGACAGGGCGTTGATGCCCGGATCGAAGACGCCGAAGCCGCCGGCGGCGAAGATCCAGTCCTGGCCGGGATGCCAGCGCCGCACGTCCTCCTTCCAGGTGATGGCGACGTGGCGGACGGAGGCGCCGTCCAGCCGCCGCCGCGTCTCCTCCACCGCCGCGTTGAAGCGGGAATGCCAGGCGGCGAACAGCGTGCGCTTGACCTCCTTCGCCGCGTCGAGCAGCAGGCGCAGCTCGGTCAGGGTGGCGGCCGGCGGCTTATCGATCAGCGCGTGCTTGCCGGCGCGCAGCGCCTCCACCGTCAGGGCGTGGCGGACGGCGGGCGGCGTGCAGATCGCCACGGCGTCGAGGCCGGGCAGGGCGGCCAGCATCTCCGCTTGGCTGCGGAAGACCGGCACGTCGCCGAGCCCGGTTTCCTCCGGGGTGGCGCCGTGCGGGCTGACCACCGCGGCGAGCCGGAACAGGCCGGTGGCGGCGATGGCTGGAACATGCTGGTCGCGGGCGATCTTGCCGAAGCCGACGATGCCGAGCGTACGAGGGGCGGGGGTGGAACGGGTCATGACGGCCCTCACGCCTTGTTCTTGTTGTAGACGTCGATCGTGACGGCGGCGAGCAGCACCATGCCCTTGATGACCTGCTGCCAGTCGATGCCGATCCCCAGGATCGACATGCCGTTGTTCATCACGCCCATGATGAAGGCGCCGATCACCGCCCCGGTCACCCGGCCCACGCCGCCCGACGCCGAGGCGCCGCCGATGAAGCAGGCGGCGATCACGTCCAGCTCGAACGAGACGCCGGCCTTCGGCGTGGCGGTGTTCAGCCTTGCGGCGAAGATCAGCCCGGCCAGCGCCGCCAGCACCCCCATGTTGACGAAGGTGTAGAAGCTGAGCCGCCGGGTGTCGATGCCGGACAGCCTGGCGGCCTTCTCGTTGCCGCCCAGGGCGTAGACGCGCCGGCCGACCGTGGTGTTGCGGGTGACGAAGCTGTAGAGCGCGATCAGCACGCTCATGATGATCAGCACGTTGGGCAGGCCGCGGTAGGAGGCCATCAACTGCCCGACATAGAGCAGCACGGCGGCCAGCGCGACGTTCTTCGCCACGAACAGCGGCAGCGGCTCCTGCTCGATGGCGACGCTCTGCCGGCGCAGGCGCGCCATGGTGTTCATCGCCACCAGCGCGGCGGCGACCGCCCCGCAGAGCAGCAGGCTGGTCAGGTGGAACTTGCCAAGGTTGAAGGCGTCGAGCGCCAGGAAATCCGGGATGAAGCCGGAGCTGAGACGCTGGAACTCCACCGGGAAGGGACCGACCGACTGGCCGGCCAGCAGGATCAGGCACAGGCCGCGGAAGACCAGCATGCCGGCCAGCGTCACGATGAAGGAGGGGATGCGCAGATAGGCGACCCAGAAGCCCTGCACCGCCCCGATCGCCGCCCCGGCCAGCAGGCACAGCAGCGTCGTGGTGACGAAGTCCAGGTGGAGCCGCACCATCAGCGTCGCCGCCAGCGCGCCGATGAGGGCCACGACCGAGCCCACCGACAGGTCGATGTGCCCGGCGACGATCACCAGCAGCATGCCCAGCGCCATGATGACGATGTAGCTGTTCTGCAGCACGAGGTTGGTCAGGTTCAGCGGCTGCAGCAGCGTGCCGTCGGTCATGTACTGGAAGAACAGGACGATCGCGACCAGCGACAGCAGCATGCCGTACTCGCGCATGTGCGCCTTCACGAACCGTCCCATGGACACCCGCGGGCCGCGCGCCGGAAGGTTGAGTTCGGCACTCATGGCAGAGCCTCCCCGGACATCAGCGTCTCGCCGGAGCGCATGATCGCCCGCATGATGTTCTCCTGGCTGGCCTCCGCCGCCGGCATCTCGGCGACCATTTCGCCGGCGTTCATCACGTAGATGCGGTCGGCGACGCCCAGCAGCTCCGGCATCTCCGAGGAGATCAGGACGACGCCCCGGCCCTCGGCGACCAGCTGGTTGATGATGGTGTAGATCTCGTACTTGGCGCCGACGTCGATGCCGCGGGTCGGCTCGTCGAGGATCAGCACCTGCGGGTCGGCGAACAGCCACTTGCTGAGCACGACCTTCTGCTGGTTGCCGCCCGACAGGTTGACCGTCTCCTGGAACACGCCAGCGCAGCGGATGCGCAGCCGGCGCCGGAACTGCTCCGCCACCTGGATCTCGCGCTCATGGTCGATGACCCAGCGTTTCGCCACCCCTTTGAGGTTCGCCAGCGTGACGTTGTGGCGGATGTCGTTGTCGAGCACGAGGCCGAGATGCTTGCGGTCCTCCGTCGCGTAGGCGAGGCCGTTCGCCATGGCCCGGCTGATGGTGGAGACGTCGATCTCCCGCCCGCCGAGGAAGGCCTGCCCGCGGATGTTGCGGCCGTAGGAGCGGCCGAACAGGCTCATCGCGAACTCGGTGCGGCCGGCGCCCATCAGCCCGGCGATGCCCACCACCTCGCCGCGGCGGACGGTCAGGTTGACGTCGCGGACGACGCGCCGGCCGGGATGGGCCGGGTGGTCGGCGCTCCAGCCCTTGACCTCGAACAGCACCTCGCCGGGCACGGTGGTCCGCCGGGGGTAGCGGTCCGACAGGGCGCGCCCGACCATGCCGCGGATGATGCGGTCCTGGCTGACCGCGGCCTCGCGGCAGTCCAGCGTCTCCACCGTCGTGCCGTCGCGCAGGATGGTCACCCGGTCGGCGACCTTGGCGATCTCGTTCAGCTTGTGCGAGATGAGGATGGAGGCGATGCCGCGCGCCTTGAATTGCAGCAGCAGCTCCAGCAGGGCGTCGCTGTCGCTCTCGTTCAGGCTGGCGGTCGGCTCGTCCAGGATCAGCAGCTTGACCTCCTTGGACAGCGCCTTGGCGATCTCCACGAGCTGCTGCTTGCCGACGCCGATGTCGGTAATCAGGGTCTCCGGCGGGTCGTGCAACCCGACCAGCCGCAGCAGCTCCCGCGCCCGCAGGGTGGCGGAGTCCCAGTCGATCACCCCCCGTTTCGCCTGCTCGTTGCCGAGGAAGAGGTTCTCGGTGATCGACAGCAGCGGAACCAGGGCGAGTTCCTGGTGGATGATGATGATGCCCAGCCGCTCGCTGTCGGCGATGCCGCGGAAGGCCTGGGGCTGGCCGCGGAAGCGGATCTCGCCGTCGAAGCTGCCCTGCGGGTAGACCCCGCTCAGCACCTTCATCAGCGTCGATTTGCCGGCGCCGTTCTCGCCGATCAGCGCGTGGATCTCGCCCTCGCGGACCGACAGGTTGACGTTGTCGAGTGCCTTCACGCCGGGAAAGGTCTTGGTGATGCCGTTCATTTCGAGGATCGGCATCGCCAGACTGGACCGCTCCAGGATGGAGTCCATGAACACCTCCGATCGCCCGGTCGAACCTCAGGCCGGTGGCGGGGCGCGCCGCGTGGCGTCCGCCCCGCGTCGCCGCCTCACTTGAACTGCGCTTCGGTGTAGTAGCCGCTGCCGACCAGCGTGCTCTTCCAGTTCGACGCGTCCACGCTGACCGGCTTCAGCAGATAGGCCGGGACGACCTTCTTGCCGTTGTCGTAGGTCTTGGTGTCGTTGACCGGCGGCGTGCCGCCGCCCAGCACCGCGTCGACCATCTCCACCGTGATCCGGGCCAGTTCGCGGGTGTCCTTGAAGACGGTGGCGCGCTGCTCGCCGGCTAGGATCGACTTGATCGAGGGCACCTCGGCGTCCTGGCCGGTCACCACCGGCATCGGCTGCGACGGCGAGCCGTAGCCGACCCCCTTCAGCGAGGAGATGATGCCGATGCTGATCCCGTCGTAGGGCGACAGCACGGCGTCGACGCGGCGGTTGCCGTAGAAGGCGCTCAGCAGGTTGTCCATGCGGGCCTGGGCGGTGGCGCCGTCCCAGCGCAGGGTGGACACCTTGTCCATGCCCACCTGGCCGCTGCCCACCTTCAGCTTGCCGCTGTCAATGTGGGGCTGCAGCACCGACATGGCGCCGTTGTAGAAGAAATAGGCGTTGTTGTCGTCGGGGGAGCCGCCGAACAGCTCGATGTTGAAGGGACCCTTGCCGTCCTTCAGGCCCAGCGCGTCGACGATGTAGCTGCCCTGGAGCACGCCGACCTGGAAATTGTCGAAGGTCGCATAATAGTCGACGTTCTCCGTCCCGCGGATCAGCCGGTCGTAGGCGATGACCTTGACCCCGCGGTCCTTGGCCTGCTGAAGCACGTCGGTCAGCGTCGTGCCGTCGATGGCGGCGATCACCAGAACCTTGCTGTTCTTGGCGACCATTGTCTCGATCTGGGCGAGCTGGTTGGGGATGTCGTCCTCGGCGTATTGCAGGTCGGTCTTGTAGCCCTTGGCCTGGAACTGCTTGACCATGTTGTTGCCGTCGTCGATCCAGCGGGCGGAGGACTTGGTGGGCATCGCGATGCCGACGGTGGGCTTGTCCTGCGCCAGAGTCGGCGCGGCCGCAGCGGTCAGGGCCAGCACGCCGACGGCCATCCCGGCCAGTGTGGTCGTGAACGAAGAAGACATGGGCCGAATTCCTCCCCCTTCTGCGGCACCGGGTTGGCCACACCCGCGGCTCTTGAACGGGTGTCGGGTGGCGCAATGTTTGTAAGGCTAGCAATCGGCCGAAAAACCATAACTGTCAAATACGATTATTGGCGGAATCCATACACATTTCGATATCACTTGAGGCGCCGGGCTGCGGCGTCTCCAGCGCGCGGCGCATCTTCGCGTCGGACGCCGCCCGCAAGGCGGCCAGGGCGGTGCGGGCGCCCGGCGACAGCGGGCGGTCCTTCAGCCAGAAAATGCCGTAGGGCTCGACGCTGAAGCGCTTGTGGAAGGGCACGATGGTGCAGCTGCCGGTGGGCGAGAACACCTGGGCGAGGGCGCGGGCGAAGACGGTGACCGAATCGTTCTCGGCCACCATCGCCAGGGAGATGACCGGCGAGGCGCTTTCGATCACCTTGCGCGGCGGCGGCACCCCCTCGGCGCGGAACAGCGTCTCGACCCGGCTGCGCAGCAGGCTGCCCAAGGGTTGGAGAATCCAGGTGGCGTCCACCAGATCGGCGGCGGTCAGCGGGCGGCCGAGCCGCAGCAGCGGGTGGCCGTCGCGGCAGACGAAGCACAGCTCCTCGCTGCTGATCTCCTGATAGTCGAAGCACGCGGCGTCGACGTGGTCGGGCAGGCGGCCGATGGCGAAATCCATCACGCCCTGCCGGACCCGCTCGGCCAGCACGTCGCTGGTCTCCACCGCCACGGCGATCTTCAGGTCGGGATGGTCGCGGGTCAGCGTGGTGATCACCGGCACCACCAGCTCCACCGCCGGGGCCATCACCGTGCCGATGGAGACGCTGCCGCTGTGGCCGGCCAGCAGGTCGTTCAACTCCTCCCCCGCCTCCTGCAGGCCGCTGAGGATCGCCCGCGCGTGGCGGATCATCAGGCTGCCGTACCAGTTCGGCTCGACGCCGCGGCCATGGCGCTCGAACAGGGTGACGCCCAGGGAGTCTTCCAGGTCGCCCAGCAGCTTCGAGGCGGCGGGCTGCGACATGGTCAGGCTGGCGGCGGCCCGGTGCAGGTTGCGGTGCTCGTCCAGCGCCACGAAGAGTTGGAGGTGGCGCAGCTTCAGCCGGGCCTTGAGGAACCAGTTGGCCGGGAAACGGTGCGGGGTCACGGGCGGGGGCCTCCGGTCTGGCGATGACGCCGGCATACGAAATCTCGTATCGCCGGTGCCGATATTCGTATTGGACGATTATCAGAACGCTCCCTATTGTTGGCGTGGTCAACAAAATTCAGAACGGGACCGCGGGGGGAGGCGAAACGGCATGCCGCAGGAGGTTCGTTGCGTCTGGCCCGCCCGGGCGCTCCTGGGCGAAGGCCCGCTGTGGTCGCCGGGGCAGGGCGCCGTCTTCTTCGTCGACATCCACGGATCGCGGATCCTGCGCCACGGGCTCGACGACGGGTCCCGGACGGACTGGGCGCTGGAGGACGCGGCCTGCTGGCTGGTGGAGTGCGCCGACGGCGACGGCTTCATCGCCGGGCTGCGCTCGCGCCGGGTGGTCCGCCTGCGGCTGGAGCCGGGCCGCGCGGTGATCGCCGGGGAACTGGCGCGGATCGACCCCGACCGGCCGGGCAACCGGCTGAACGACGCCAAGGCCGACGCGCAGGGGCGCCTGTGGATCGGCAGCATGGACGACGGAGAGGAGACGCCGTCCGGCGCCTTCCACCGGCTCGACCCCGATGGCTCGATCGCGCCTGTGGACGAGGGCTACACCGTCGCCAACGGCCCGGCCCTGTCCCCGGACGGGCGGACGCTCTACCACACCGACAGCGCGGCGCGGACAATCCACGCCTTCGATGTCGACGACGCGGGGCGGCTGTCCGGCAAGCGCGTCCACATCCGATTCGCCGAGGCCGACGGCTATCCCGACGGCATGACCTGCGACGCCGAGGGCGGACTGTGGGTCGCCCATTGGGACGGCGGGCGGGTCAGCCGCTTCCGGCCCGACGGCGCGCTGGACCGGACGATCGCGCTGCCGGTGTCGCGGGTCACCTCCTGTGTCTTCGCCGGTCCCGCCCTCGACCGGCTGTTCGTGACCACCGCGGCGTACGGCATCGGCCGCGACGGCCGCCCCGACGAACCGCTGGCCGGCGCGCTGTTCGAGTGCGATCCCGGCGGCGTGCGAGGCCTGCCGCCCGGCCGCTTCGGGCGACCGCCGGGCTGACCGGCTCCTCCGCACACTGAACCCACAGGCAAACCGACCCGTCAGAAGGACCCCAACGGCCATGGCCTCCAGCGCCCGCCCCTACCGGGGAGTGTTCCCCGTCGTTCCCACCATCTTCACCGAGACGGGGGACCTCGACCTCGCCGGGCAGACGCGCTGCGTCGATTTCATGATCGACGCCGGGTCCGACGGCCTGTGCATCCTCGCCAATTTCTCCGAGCAGTTCGTGCTGACCGACGCCGAGCGCGACGTGCTGATGGAAACCATCCTCGGCCACGTCGCCGGCCGGGTGCCGGTGATCGTCACCACCACCCATTTCAGCACCGCCGCCTGCGCCGCGCGCAGCCGCCGCGCCCAGGAGTTGGGGGCGGGCATGGTGATGGTCATGCCGCCCTACCACGGCGCCACGATCCGCGTCCCGGAGGCGGGCATCGTCGCCTTCTTCCAGCGGGTGTCCGACGTCATCGACATCCCGATCATGATCCAGGACGCCCCGGTCAGCGGCACCGCGCTGTCGGCGGAGCTGCTGGCCCGCATGGCGCGGGAGATCGCCAACGTCGCCTACTTCAAGGTCGAGGTGCCGCAGGCCGCCGCCAAGCTGCGCCGGCTGATCGAGCTGGGCGGCGACGCCGTCGAGGGGCCGTGGGACGGCGAGGAGGCGATCACCCTGCTGGCCGACCTCGACGCCGGGGCGACCGGCGCCATGACCGGCGGCGGCTATCCCGACGGCATCCGCCAGATCGTCGATCCCTTCCTGGCCGGCGACCGCGAGGCGGCGGTGGCGGCCTACGGGCGCTGGCTGCCGCTGATCAACCATGAGAACCGCCAGTGCGGCCTTGCCACCGCCAAGATCCTGATGAAGGAGGGCGGCATCATCGCCTGCGACGCCGTGCGCCACCCGCTGGCGGACCCGCACCCGGCCAGCCGCGCCGGCCTGCTCGACGCCGCCCGCCGCCTCGACCCGCTGGTCCTGCGCTGGGCGCGCTGACGACGGCGCCAACCCCTCGCCCAACCGGGAGCCCCATGATGACCATCACCGGCGAGATGCTGATCGGCGCCCACGGCCACCGCGGCTCCGACGGCGCCTTCCGCGCGGTCGATCCCGCCACCGGCGCGGAGCTGGAGCCGGTCTTCGGCGGCGGGGGGGCGGCGGAGGTCGAGCGCGCCTGCGCGCTGGCCTGGGCCGCCTTCGACGCCTTCCGTGAGACTGGGCTGGAGGCGCGGGCCGCCTTCCTGGAGACCATCGCGGCGAACATCCTCGACCTCGGCGACGCGCTGATCGTCCGCGCCATGGCCGAGAGCGGCCTGCCGCGCGCGCGGCTGGAGGGGGAACGGGCGCGCACCGTCGGGCAGTTCCGCCTGTTCGCCCAGACCGTGCGCGAGGGCGGCTGGCTGGAGGCCCGCATCGACCCGGCCCAGCCGGAGCGCAAGCCGTTGCCGCGCCCCGACGTCCGGCAGCGCCACATCCCGCTCGGCCCGGTCGCGGTGTTCGGCGCGTCGAATTTTCCGCTGGCCTTCTCGGTGGCCGGGGGCGACACCGCGTCGGCTCTTGCCGCCGGCTGCCCGGTGGTGGTCAAGGGCCATTCCGCCCATCCCGGCACGTCGGAGCTGGTCGGCCGGGCCATCCGGGCGGCGGTGGCCACCTGCGGGCTGCCCGAGGGCGTCTTCTCGCTGCTGTTCGGCGTCGGCAATCCCATCGGAGCGGCCCTGGTGACCGACCCGCGCATCAAGGCGGTGGGCTTCACCGGCTCGCGCGGCGGCGGCCTTGCCCTGATGGTGGCGGCGGCCCGCCGGCCGGAGCCGATCCCGGTCTATGCGGAGATGAGCAGCATCAACCCGGTCTTCCTGATGCCGGCGGCGCTGGCCGCGCGGGCGGAGGCGCTGGGCAAGGGCTTCGTGGCGTCCCTGACCATGGGCGCCGGCCAGTTCTGCACCAACCCCGGCATCCTGCTGGGCGTCGACGGGCCGGACCTCGACCGCTTCCTGGCTGTGGCGGTGGAGGCGCTGGGTGGCAGCGCGGCCTCGACCATGCTGACCCCGGCCATCCACGCCGCCTATGATTCGGGGGTGGCGCGTCTGTCCGGAAGCGCCGCCGTGGCGATGCTCGCCCGCGGCTTGGCGTGCAGCGGTCCCAACCAGGCGCAAGCCGCCTTGTTCGGCACCACCGCCGACGCCTTCCTCGCCGAGCCGGACCTGCAGGACGAGGTGTTCGGGGCGGCGTCCCTGCTGATCCGCTGCCCGGACGGCACGGCGATGCGAACCGTCGCCGAGCGGCTGGAGGGCCAGCTCACCGCGACCGTGCAGATGGAGTCGGCGGACGGCGACGCCGTGGCGGCGCTGCTGCCGACGCTGGAGCGCAAGGCGGGCCGCATCCTGGCCAACGGTTGGCCGACCGGGGTGGAGGTCTGCCACGCCATGGTGCATGGCGGCCCCTTCCCGGCGACCTCGGACAGCCGGACCACCTCGGTTGGGACCTTGGCGATCCGGCGCTTCCTGCGCCCGGTCTGCTACCAGGACATCCCCGCCGCCCTGCTGCCGAAGGCGCTGCGCGACGGCAACCCGCTCGGC
Organism: Azospirillum formosense; assembly: GCF_040500525.1. Taxonomy (NCBI): domain Bacteria; kingdom Pseudomonadati; phylum Pseudomonadota; class Alphaproteobacteria; order Rhodospirillales; family Azospirillaceae; genus Azospirillum; species Azospirillum formosense. The sequence continues at coordinate 313,577 of NZ_CP159405.1, forward strand.
CTGTGGCGGCGGATCGACGGCGTGCCCGGCCAAGCCTGAGAAAAGGACGGGCGTGAGGGAAGGACCGGCAACGCTCTGCCCGCATCGGGCGATCATGCCGGTTTCGGTATCGCTTCGGTCGAGAATCATATTGGACAGATATGGTTTTCGACGCCTAATGTTGGTGCAACGAACAGATGCGAGCGGGCACAGGCGGGTCGCCGGGGTTGCCCGGATCGATGACAAGACACCCAGGGGAGTGAAACGGTATGTCCAGGACATGGCTGATCTCCGCCGCTGCCGCCGCGGCCTTGTTGATCGGGCTCGGCGGAGCACAGGCCGCCGACAAGAAGCTGGTGGTCGGCTTCTCGCAGATCGGCTCGGAATCGGGCTGGCGCGCCGCCGAGACCAAGACCGCCAAGGCGGAGGCCGAGAAGCGCGGGATCGACCTGAAGATTTCCGACGCCCAGCAGAAGCAGGAGAACCAGATCAAGGCCGTGCGCTCCTTCGTCGCCCAGGGCGTGGACGCCATCTTCATCGCCCCCGTGGTGGCGACCGGCTGGGATTCGGTGCTGAAGGAGGCGAAGGAGGCGAAGATCCCCGTCGTCCTGCTCGACCGCCAGATCGAGACCAAGGACCCCGGCCTCTACATGACCGCCGTCACCTCCGACACGGTGCTGGAGGGGCGGGTGGCCGGCGAGTGGCTGGCCAAGCAGACCGGGGGCACCTGCAACGTGGTCGAACTCCAGGGCACCGTCGGCTCCTCCCCCGCCATCAACCGCAAGAAGGGCTTCGACGAGGTCGTCGCCAAGAACCCCGGCATGAAGATCGTCCGCACCCAGTCCGGCGACTTCACCCGCGCCAAGGGCAAGGAGGTGATGGAGAGCTTCATCAAGGCGGAGAACGGCGGCAAGGGCATCTGCGCGGTCTACGCCCACAACGACGACATGGCGGTCGGCGCCATCCAGGCGATCAAGGAGGCCGGCTTGAAGCCGGGCAAGGACATCCTGGTCGTGTCCATCGACGGCGTGCCCGACATCTTCAAGGCGATGGCGGAGGGCGAGGCGAACGCGACCGTGGAGCTGACGCCGAACATGGCCGGCCCGGCCTTCGACGCGCTGATCGCCTTCAAGAAGGACGGCAAGGCGCCGCCGAAATGGATCCAGACGGAATCGGCGCTGTTCACCCCCGACACCGCCAAGGCCGAGTACGAACGCCGCAAGGACGCCTACTGACCCGGCCCGTCCCACGGCACCGCCGGCGAGGACCCCGCATGACGGATCCCACCCCCACCGCGTCCCCGCCGCTCCTGGCGATCCGCGGCCTGTCCAAGGCCTTCCTGGGCGTCCAGGCGCTGGACGGCGTGGATTTCACCGTGCGCCATGGCGAGATCCACGCCCTCCTCGGCGAGAACGGCGCCGGCAAGTCGACTCTGATCAAGACGCTGACCGGCGTCTACCAGCGCGACGCCGGCACCGTGACGCTGGAGGGGCGGGCCATCGCCCCCCGCGGCGTGGAGGAGGCGCAGCGCCTGCACATCGGCACCGTCTATCAGGAGGTGAATCTGCTGCCGAACCTGTCGGTGGCGGAGAACCTGTTCCTCGGCCGGCAGCCGATGCGGTTCGGTCTGGTCGACCGCGGTGCCATGCGGCGGCGGGCGCGGGCGGTGCTGATCCCCTACGGCCTGTCCCTCGACGTGACGGCGCCGCTCGGCCGCTTCTCGGTGGCGACCCAGCAGATCGTCGCCATCGCCCGCGCGGTGGACATGTCGGCCAAGGTGCTGATCCTCGACGAGCCGACCGCCAGCCTCGACGCGCAGGAGGTGGCGGTCCTCTTCAAGGTGATGCGCACCCTGCGGTCGCGCGGCATCGGCATCGTCTTCGTCACCCATTTCCTCGACCAGGTCTACGCGCTGTGCGACCGCATCACCGTGCTGCGCAACGGCCGTCTGGTGGGGGAGCGGCGCACCGCGGAGCTGCCGCGCCTCGACCTCGTCGCCATGATGCTGGGGCGGGAGCTGGAGGAGGCGGCCCACCGCATCGCCCCGCCGCCGGACGACGGCGCGGAGGAGACGCGGCCGCCGCTGGTCCGCTTCCGCGGCTACGGCAAGGCGCGCAGCGTCGAGCCTTTCGATCTCGACCTCCGCCCCGGCGAGGTGGTGGGACTCGCCGGGCTGCTCGGCTCCGGCCGGACGGAGACGGCGCGTCTGGTCTTCGGCATCGACTGCGCCGACCGCGGCGAGGCGGCGGTGGACGGCCGGACGGTGCGGCTGCGCGGGCCGCGCGACGCCATCCGGCTCGGCTTCGGCTTCTGCCCGGAGGACCGCAAGAAGGAGGGCATCGTCGGCGCGCTGTCGGTGCGCGAGAACATCATCCTGGCGCTCCAGGCCCGGCAGGGCTGGCTGCGGCCGATCCCGCGCCGCCGCCAGGAGGAGATCGCCGACCGCTTCATCCGTCTGCTGGACATCCGCACGCCGCACGCCGAGCAGCCGATCCAGCTCCTCTCCGGCGGCAACCAGCAGAAGGCGCTGCTCGCCCGCTGGCTGGCGACCGAGCCGCGCCTGCTGATCCTCGACGAGCCGACGCGCGGCATCGACGTGGGCGCCCACGCCGAGATCATCCGCCTGATCGAGCGGCTGTGCGCCGACGGCATGGCCCTGCTGGTCGTCTCGTCCGAGCTTGAGGAGATCGTCGCCTACAGCCGCCGCGTCGTCGTGCTGCGCGACCGCCGCCATGTCGCGGAACTGAGGGGAGGGGAGGTCGCCGTGGACCGCATCGTCGCCGCCATCGCGTCGGAGCCGGCCCCGTCCGGGGAGCCGCGCCCATGACGCGGCCGGCCCCCGGCCCGTCGCGCAACCTGCCGCAATACGGCGCGCTGGCCGCCGTTCTGCTGGCCAACTGGCTGCTCTTTCCTGACTTCTTTTCCATCCGGCTGCAGGACGGCCGGCTGTTCGGCAGCCTGATCGACGTGCTGAACCGCGGCGCCCCGGTGGCGCTGCTCGCCATCGGCATGACCATGGTCATCGCCACCCGCGGCGTCGACCTGTCGGTCGGCGCGGTGATGGCGATCTCCGGCGCGGTCGCCGCCACCCTGACCCAGGCGGGCTGGGGCTTGGCCCCGGTGCTGGCGGCGTCGCTGGCGGCCGGCCTGCTCTGCGGCCTGTGGAACGGCCTGCTGGTGGCGGTCCTGCGCATCCAGCCGATCATCGCCACCCTGATCCTGATGGTCGCGGGCCGCGGCATCGCCCAGCTCGTCACCGAGGGGCAGATCGTCACCTTCACCAGCCCCGGCCTCGCCTTCATCGGCAGCGGGTCCTTCCTGACCGTGCCGATGCCGGTGGTCATCACCGCCGTCCTGCTGGGGGTGACCGCGCTGCTGGTCCGCACCAGCGCGCTGGGGCTGATGATCGAGGCGGTCGGCGTCAACCGGCTGTCCAGCGCCGGGGCGGGGGTGAACACGCCGGTCGTGCTGATCGCCGTCTATGTCTGGTGCGGCCTGTGCGCCGCGGTCGCCGGTCTGGTGGTCGCCGCCGACATCCGCGGCGCCGACGCCAACAACGCCGGCCTGTGGCTGGAGCTGGACGCCATCCTGGCGGTGGTGGTCGGCGGCACCTCGCTGCTCGGCGGCCGGTTCGGGCTGCTGTTGTCGGTGGTGGGCGCGCTGATCCTCCAGGCGATGAACACCGGCATCCTGCTGAGCGGCTTCAAGCCGGAGTTCAACCTGATCGTCAAGGCGGGCGTCCTGATGGTGGTCCTGCTGCTGCAGTCGCCGACCATGACGCTGTTCCTGCCGCGCTCCGCCGGCCCCCGGCCGGTCCGGGCGCCAACCCCGCCGCGGGCCAAGCCCGAGAGCCAAAGCCCGAGCGCGGGAGCGTGACGCCATGATCCACCGCTTTCTTCCCCTGCTGGTGACCAGCGCCGTCCTGGTGGTCGGCTTCCTGCTCTGCGCCGCGCAGTTCCCCGCCTTCGCCTCGCTGCGGGTCGTCGGCAACCTGCTGACCGACAATGCCTTCCTCGGCATCACGGCGGTCGGCATGACCTTCGTGATCCTGTCGGGCGGCATCGACCTGTCGGTGGGGGCGGTGATCGGCTTCACCACGGTTTTGCTGGCCGTGCTGATCGAGCAGGGCGGCTGGCACCCCGTCTCCGCCTTCGCCGTGGCGCTGGCGGTGGCCGGCGGCTTCGGCGCGGCGATGGGGGCGGTGATCCACGTCTTCCAGATGCCGCCCTTCATCGTCACGCTGGCCGGGATGTTCGTCGCCCGCGGCCTGGGCTTCGTGCTGAGCACCGATTCCATTCCGATCAACCACCCGCTCTACGCCGAACTGGGCGACATGGCGCTGCGTTTCGACGGCGGGGGCAAGCTGACCCTGCCGGCGCTGCTGATGCTGGGGGTGGTCGCCGCCGCGGTGGTCTGCGCCCATTGGACGCGCTTCGGCGCCAACCTCTACGCGCTGGGCGGCAACCGCCAGTCGGCGGAGCTGATGGGCGTGCCGGTGGGCCGCACCACGGTGGCGGTCTACGCCCTGTCGGGGCTGCTGGCCGGATTGGCGGGGATCGTCTTCTCGCTCTACACCGGGGCCGGCTATTCGCTGGCGGCGACCGGGGTGGAGCTGGACACCATCACCGCGGTGGTGATCGGCGGCACCCAGCTGACCGGCGGCTACGGCTACGTGGTCGGCACCTTCATCGGCGTGCTGATCCAGGGACTGATCCAGACCTACATCACCTTCGACGGCAGCCTGAGCAGTTGGTGGACGAAGATCGCCATCGGCGTCCTGCTGTTCGTCTTCATCCTTCTGCAGAAGGGCCTGTTGGCCGTCTGGACCGGCCGCGGCGGCGCCCCGGCGGAGGCGTGACCCCTCCTCCGGTGTCGTGACCGTGGCGCCCATCGTTTCATGCGTCGGAGCGGCATCGCGCTGATGCCCCCCGCTCTCCGTTCCTTGCCGCAAACGAAAATGAGAATTCTTCGCATTTGACCGTGAGGCGACGGGCCGGTCCGGTCGTCTGGAGAGTCGGAGCGGTGGTTCCTTGCGGAAGAGGACGAGATGAGCGTTGGCAAGTCGCGCACGCGGCTGTGGTTCCTGTGGCACTCCTGGCTGGCCATGCCCCTGTGGGCCTTCCTGTTCTTCGTCTGCCTGACCGGGACCGTCGCCGTGGTCAGCACGGAGATCATGTGGCTGGTCAACCCCGCCATGAGGGCGTCGGGCGCCGGGGAGCCGCTGCCGGCCAGCGCGCTGATCGCCGCCGCCGAGGCCGCGGCGCCGGGCGGACGGGTGAGTTCGCTGAGCTGGGGCGGCTCCCACATGGCGGTCGGCGCCCGCATGGCGATGCCCGACGGAACCTCCACCACCGCCTGGGTGAATCCGGTCAGCGGGGCGGTGCAGGGGCTGTCCACCGGCAACTCGTTCCAGAGCTTCTTCCGCGCGCTGCACGGCTGGCTCATGACCTTCCCGGTGGGCTGGTACCTCGTGACCCTGCTGGCCATTCCGCTCCTCGGGTCGCTGGTCACCGGGCTGGTGGTCTACAAGCGCTTCTGGAAATCCTTCTACCAGCCGCGCATCCGCTGGCGGCAGGCGCCGCGCGTGATGTGGGGCGACCTGCACCGCGTCGCCGGCACATGGTCGATCTGGTTCATCGCGGTCATCTCGGTCACCAGCCTGTGGTTCCTGATCTACATGATGCTGTTCCATCTCGGGATGGGGCTGGGCGGCGGGAAGGCGCCGGTGCTGCTGGCGCGCGACCAGATCCCGGTGAGCGCGACCGCGCCGAGGCCGGACGTCGACGCCATCATGGCCAGCGCCAGGGCGGCCCTGCCGGACATGCGGCTGCGCTACCTGTGGCTGCCCGGCACCGCCTACGACCCGGCGACGGTGGCGGGGTCCAGCGGGCAGGTGCCGCTGCTGCCCGACTATGTCCGGGTGAATCCCTTCACCGCCGAGGTGATCCTCATCGAGGGCGGGATGGAGGCGGCCTCGGGCATCGAGCTGACCCGCACCATCATGCGCGCCCTGCACACCGGCGATTTCGGCGGCCTGCCGATCAAGCTGGTGTGGTTCGCCTTCGGCCTGCTGATGACCACGCTGGTCTTCAGCGGCATGCTGATCTGGATGAAGCGCACCGCCCGCGCCACGGCCGAGGCGGTGCGGGGACTGCGCTTGGCGGAGGGCTCGTCCAATGCGTAGGTACTGGCGGCGCGGCAAGTTCCATCTCAGCGCCCTGATGATGCTGGTGCCGCTGCCCTTCCTTCCCGACTATTTCAGCCCGAAACCGATCTTCGTGCCGCCCGAGATCCGGCGGGGCGTCGCCGTCGGCCCCTTTCCGGTCACGCTGGCGACCTACGACGAGGCGCCCGCCCGCATGCCGACGGGGGAGCGGATGAAGGAGTACCGCATCCACATCCGTCCCGCCGACATCGACCATGTGCGCGGCGTCTTCCTGCGCGTCGGCAAGCCGCGCAGCCTGCGCACCGCGGGCGCGCTCGCCTTCGGCAACCCCTATGAGCGGGAGGCCGACGTGACCGTTCCGGACGAGCTGGCCGGCACGGAGGAGCTGTGGGTAACGGTCGAGGATTGGAACGGCGGGGTGCATCAGGCGTCCCTGCCGCTGGGCGAGATTTTCGGAGGAAAGCGATGAAGACCCACCGCCTGTTCGCCCTGGCGGGCCTGTTCGCCCTGTGCGCCGCCGGTGCGGCGGAGGCCCATTACCCGATCTGCGAATGCCGGATGGTCGAGGGCGACACGGTGCAGTGCACCGGCGGCTTCTCCGATGGCTCGAAGGCGCCCGGCGTGGTGCTGGACGTCATCGCCTACGACGAGCAGGTGCTGGTCAAGGGCAAGCTGGGGCCGGACTCCACGCTGTCCTTCCCGCGCCCCGCGCAGGACTTCTACGTCCTGTTCGACGCCGGGCCCGGCCACACGGTCGAGATCGAGCACACGGCGATCAAGTAGCGCCCTCAGCGAAGCCGGAACCATGCATCACCAGATCGTCCGCCGCGCCGGGGCCGAGCGCGAGACCCTGTGGGTCCTGCTGGCCGCCGGCGTCATTCTCGCGTCCGCCGCCCTGGCGGTCGGGCTGCGCGCCGCCCCGGACGCGGACGCCCCGCTGGCCGCCCACCTCATCGACTCCCGCACCGGCCTGACCGCCGCCGAGCAGGGCCTCTACGCCGACCTGAAGGCGGCGGGAGAGGAGATCGCCGCCCTGCGGAGGGCGGGAGGACGGGCGCCGACGCCGGAGGAGCTGGCCGCCGAGGCCCTGCCGCCCTTCGCCGCCGACCCCAGCGCGGCGGCGCGCGGCGGGCACAGCTGGACCCTGGCCGGGACCGGCGATGGGGTCGCCTACGCCGGCGTTTCCGCTGCGCCGGAGCTGGCCGGGTCCCTGGTCCTGCGGCTGGACGGCCATGGCGCGGACATCTGGCTGAAGCGCGCCGCCGAAGCCCCGCCCGCCCCGCCGGAGGACGCGGCCCTGACCGCCGCCGGCTGGAAGCGGATCGTCTCCACCTTCACCGCCGGGGTGACCCGATGAGCATCCTTCTTAACCGCCGCCTGATCCTGGCCGGCGCCCTGGGCGCCGCGACCGCCGCGGCCGTGCCCGTTCGCGCCGTCGCGGCTCCCGCCGGGCGCCGCCGCTTCGGCGTCACCCTGCACCCTTACTATTCCTACGTCGCCAACATCGTCGGCGATGCGGCCGAGGTGGTGCCGATCATCCCGGCCGGCTTCAACCCGCACGCCTACGAGCCGCGCCCGGAGGACATCCAGCGCATCGGCGGGCTGGACGCCATCGTGCTGAACGGCATCGGCCACGACGATTTCGCCGGGCGGATGATCGCCGCCTCGGCGAAGCCGTCGCTGCCGGTGGTCGAATCCAACGCCGACGTGCCGCTGCTGCCCGCCGCGGGAACGGCGGCGCGGGCGGCCGGGAAGGTGGTCAACCCGCACAGCTTCCTGTCGATCACCAATTCGATCCTCCAGGTCGCGACCATCGCACGCGAGCTGGGGCGGCTCGACCCGGACAACGCCGCCGCCTATGCCGCCAACGCCCGCGCCTATGCTCGCCGCCTGCGCCAGCTGCGGGCCGACGCGCTGGCGAAACTGGCGAGGGCGGGCAATGCCAGCCTGCGCGTCGCCACCATCCACGGCGCCTACGATTACCTGCTGCGCGAGTTCGGGCTGGAGGTTTCCGCCGTCGTCGAGCCCGCCCACGGCATCGAGCCCAGCCCGGCCCAGCTTGCCGAGACCATCGCGACGATGCGCAAGCTGGACGTGCAGGTGATCTTCTCGGAGCTGAACTTCCCCAGCGCCTATGTGGAGACGATCCGGCGCGAGACCGGCATCCGGCTCTACGCCTTCTCCCACATCTCGCACGGCGACTACGCGCCGGACCTGTTCGAGCGCGAGATGGCCCGGAACCTCGACACGCTGGTGCTGGCGATGGCCGAGGCGGCGCCGTGACGGGTCCCGCCATCCTGTTCGATCAAGTGGACCTGACGCTGGGCCGCACGGTGATCCTCGACGGCGTGTCGCTGCGCGTCGCGGCGGGCACCGTCCACGCGCTGGTCGGTCCCAACGGCGGCGGCAAGTCGTCGCTGATCCGCGCCCTGCTCGGTCAGGCGCCGCACCGCGGGACCATTCGGCTCGACTGGCCGGGCGACGGGCCGGGCACCGTCGCATACGTGCCGCAATCGGTCGAGTTCGACCGCGGGCTTCCGCTGACGGTGGAGGATTTCCTGGCCGTGCTGTGCCAGCGCCGACCCGCCTTCCTCGGGCCGGACCGCCGCATGAACTACGGCGCGGCGCTGGACCGCGTCGGCATGGCCGGCAAGGCCCGCCGCCGCTTCGGCGCCCTGTCCGGTGGCGAGCGGCAGCGCGTCCTGCTCGCCCAGGCGCTGATCCCGGCGCCGGACCTGATCGTTCTGGACGAGCCGATGACCGCGCTCGACGAGGCCGGGATCGCCATCTTCGAAACGCTGCTGGCCGAGCTGTCCGCCACCGGGACCACCGTCCTCTGGGTCGAGCACGATCTGGCCCAGGTGCGCCGGCTGGCGGGGCGGGTGACCGGCCTGAACCGGCGGGTGCTGTTCGACGGCGCCCCGCCGGAGATGCTGTCGCCGGAGCGGGTGTTCGACCTGTTCTCCGCCGTTCCGCGCCGCGCGGCGGCCGAAAGGATCGCGTCATGAGCTTCGAGGCGTTGCGCGCCCTGGTCCAGGGCTGGGCCGGGGCCGGGCTGCTGCCCGCCGGTCTGACCCACGGCTTTCTCGTCAACGCGCTGCTGTCCGGGCTGGTGATCGGCCCGGTGCTCGGCGGGCTCGGCACGCTGGTGGTGACCAAGCGGCTGGCCTTCTTCTCCGAGGCGGTCGGCCACGCCGCGCTGACCGGTGTCGCCATCGGCATCCTGGTGGGGGAGCCCTACACCGGCCCCTACGCCAGCCTGTTCGGCTACTGCCTGCTGTTCGCGCTGCTGGTCAACTACACGCGCAACCGCAGCAACCTGACCGCCGACACGCTGATCGGCGTCTTCCTGTCGGTGTCGCTGGCGCTGGGCGCCAGCCTGCTGCTGATCCTGGCCAGCCGGGTCAACATCCACATCCTGGAGAACGTGCTGTTCGGCTCGGTCCTGACGGTGGACGACCGCGACCTGACCGTGCTGCTGGTGGTGGCCGTCGGGGTGACCGCGCTGATGCTGCCGCTGTTCAACCGGCTGCTGCTGGCGAGCTTCAACCCGGCGCTGGCGCGGGTGCGCGGCGTGCCGGTGAAGGGGCTGGACTATCTGTTCATCGTGCTGGTGACCGTGGTCACCGTCGCGTCGGTCAAGATCATCGGCGCCATCCTGGTGGGGGCGCTGCTGGTCATTCCCGCCGCCGCGGCGCGGGTCGTCGCCTCGTCGCTGCGCGGCTTCTTCCTGCTGTCGGTCGCCTTTGCCAGTGTGGCGGCGGTGGCCGGAATCCTGCTGCCCGTGCAACTCGCCCTGCCGGTGCCGTCGGGCGGCGCCATCATCCTGGCGGCGGGGCTGCTGTTCCTGGGCGCGCTGCTGGCGCGTCTGTTCATGAAGGGGGAAGAGGGATGAAGCGCGTCACGCTCGCGGCGCTCCTGCTGCTGTCCACGGTGGCGGGCGCCTCCGCCGAGACGGTGCTGGCCGGTCACCCGGTCACCGCCGGGCTGGCCCAGGCGCTGACGAAGGGCACGCCGGTGGTGGTGGAGGCGGTGGTGCCGCCGGCCATCCCCATGGGGCGCCAGCACGCCTTCCTGAGCGGGCGCGGCGAAGCGAAGCTCGCGGAGGCCGCCCGCAAGGCGGACGCGGTGCTGACCCTGCGCTCCGCCTGGGTCGAGGACCCGCTCTACCCGCTGGCGCGGCGGGCCAACATCCGCCTCGTCGAGATCGACGCCGCCCGGCCGGTGGACGGCGCCCTGCCGGGGATCGCGGTCAGCGGCGGCGCGGCCTTCCCCTGGCTGGGCATCGCCAACGCCGGGCGGATGGCCGACATCCTCGCCGCCGACCTGCGGCGCCTCTATCCCGCTTCCAAGGACGCCATCGATGCGAATCTCGCCGCGCTGAAGCGTGGCTTGCTGACGGTGTCGTCCCGGTCGGCGCAAGCCTTCGCCGCGTTGCCGGACCCGTCGGTGGCGGCGCTGTCCGACCGCTTCGCCACGCTGGCCGCCGATCTCGGGCTCGACCTGCGCCGGGTCTGGACCCGCGACGACCGCGACTGGACGCCGGAGCGTCTGGCCGAGCTGACCGCCACCCTGAAGGCCGAGGCGATTCCCGTGGTGCTGCACCACCGTCCGCCGGCGCCGGAGATCGCCCGGGCGGTGGCGGACGGTGGCGCCCGGCTGATCGTGCTGGACAGTCTGGAGAGCGGTCCGCCGGCGGCGATGGACACGGCGCTGGAGCATATGGCGGAGCAGGTGGAGGCGGGGCTGCGGTGAGAGACCTCTTGCCCCCTCCCTAACCCTCCCCCGCTGGCGCGGGGGAGGGGACTTTTTTCTCCCTCCCCTGCGAAGCGGGGGAGGGCCGGGGTGGGGCAACGCCGACATCTTTACATCCTTAAAAACCTCCCGATCACTCGCTCGCCAGCGCCGCCACCGGGTCGAGCCGCGCGGCGCGGCGGGCGGGGATCAGGCCGAAGACCATGCCGGTCAGTACGGCGGAGGCCACCGCCCCGGCGATCGCGGTCGCGGTGAAGACCACCGGCATCGCCAGCAGCCCGATCACCGCGCCGCCGGCCAGCCCCAGCGCCACCCCGGCCAGCCCGCCCAACCCCGCCACCAGCGCCGCCTCCATCAGGAACTGCCGCTCGATGTCGGCGGCGCGGGCGCCGACGGCCATGCGGATGCCGATCTCGCGGGTGCGCTCGGTCACGCTGACCAGCATGATGTTCATGACCCCGATGCCGCCGACCAGCAGCGTGATGACCGCGGCGCAGCCGAGCAGCAGCGTCATGGTGTCCTGGGTCTCCGCCGCCGCCTGGATGCGCGCTGTCCCGTCGTGGATCTGGAAATCCTCCTGGCCGTGACGCCCGGCGATCAGGGCGTGGATGGCGTCGCGGGTCTGCGCGATCCGCCCCACGTCGTGCACCGAGACGAGGATCAACTCCAGGTCCGGCTTGCCGATCAGCCGTTGCACGCCGGTGGACAGCGGCACGAACACCCAGTCGTCGGTGCTCTGGTTGCCGGTCAGGTCGCCCTTCTGCGCCATCACGCCGGTGACCAGGAAGGGAATGTTGTTCACCAGCACATGCTTGCCCAGCGGCGACTCCTCGCGCGGAAACAGCCGTTCGGCGACGCGGTGGCCGAGAACCGCCACCGCCGCCCCGGACCGCTCGTCGGCACGGGTGAAGAAGGCGCCTTGGGCGACCGGCCAGCGGTGGGTCAGCGGCAGCGACGCCGAGGTCGCCAGCCCTTCAGTGCGGTGGTCGATGTTGCCGTGGCGGGCCATCACCGGCGCGGCGAGGAAGGGCATCACGCTCTCGACGTTGGGCAAGTCCAGGATGGCCTCGCCGTCCGCCTCGGTCAGCGGCGTGGCCGGCAGGCGGGGGTCGCCGCTGCCCGCCACCACATAGACCAGATTGACCCCCAGCGCGCCGACCCGCGCCATAACCGCCTGCTTGGCGCCCTCGCCGATGGCGAGCAGGGCGATCACGGACGCCACGCCGATGACGATGCCGAGCAGGGTCAGCGCCGTGCGGAAGCCGTTGGCGCCCAGCGACCGCAAGGCCGCCGACAGGGCTTCCCCGGCGTCGGTCCACAAGGAGGCGCCGGCGTCCGGCCCCGTCGCCGGGGCGGGGGAGGGGGCCGCCGGCGACGGGGCCGCCAGTGATGGGGGCGGGCGGCCGCTGTCGGCGACGATGCGGCCGTCGCGCATCTCGATCACCCGGCCGGCGGCCTCCGCCACCTTGCGGTCGTGGGTGATGAGGATCACCGTGCGGCCGGCGGTGGACAGCTCGCGCAGCAGCGCCACCACCTCCGCCCCGCTGGCGCTGTCCAAAGCACCGGTCGGCTCGTCGGCCAGGATCACCGGGGCGTCGTTCATCAGCGCCCGCGCGATCGACACGCGCTGTTGCTGGCCGCCCGAAAGCTGGTTGGGGCGGTGATGGCGCCGCTCCTCCAGCCCCAGGCGGCCGAGCAACGCGACGGCGCGGTCTTCGCGCAGCGCGGCGGGCAGGCCCGCGTAGCGGCCCGGCATCGCGACATTCTCCTGCGCCGTCGTGCCGGGGATCAGATGGTAGTGCTGGAAGACGAAGCCGAAGCCGTCCCGCCGCAGCGCCGCCCGCTCGTCGCCCTCCAGAGCCGTCACGTCGCGTCCATCGACGCGGTAGCGTCCGGAGGTCGGGCGGTCGAGCCCGCCGAGGATGTTCATCAGCGTCGATTTGCCGGAGCCGGAGCTGCCGACGATGGCGACGAACTCCCCGGCCTCGACGGTCAGGGAGACGCCGCGCAGCACCTCGACCGCCAGGCCGCCGCCGCTGATGTAGGTCTTGCGGATGTCCTCCAGGATGAGAAGCGGGCCGCTCACAGCCGGAACCCGATCCTGGGCGGGCGGCCGTCGTCGGCTTTCCAGCCCACCACGATCCGCTCGCCTTCGGCCAACCCTTCCAGGATCTGGGCGTTGAAGCGGTCGCGCACCCCGACGCGGACGTCGCGCGTCTCGATGGCGCCGCCGCTGCCGATCAGCGAAACGCGATGCCGTCCCGCCGCCTCGTCGGCGGGGGTCAGGGCGGCGACCGGAACGGTGACGGCGTCCTTGGCCGCGGCGACCACGAAGAAGACCTGGGCGGTCATGTCCGGACGCAGTTCCCCCCGGTCGTTGGCGATCTCGAACAGCGCGGTGTAGAGCACGACGCTGTTGGCCGCCCCGCCGCCCCCGGACGCGGACGAGCCGCCGTTCCCCAAGGCGGGCGGCTTCGGCGGGGCGGGCAAAATCTCCTGCAGGCGCGCGGTCCAGCGCCGTCCGGGATGGCCGAGCGTGGTGAAGTAGAGGGGCATGCCGTCCGTCAGCCGGGTCACGTCGGCTTCCGACACCTGGGTCCACACGGTCATGGCCGACAGGTCGGCGATCCGCATCAGCACCGGCGCCTCGTAGGCGGAGTTGATGGTCTGGCCCTGGCGGGCGTCCACCGCGATCAGCGTGCCGCCCATCGGCGCGTAGATGCGGGTGTAGCCGAGCTGCGCCTCGTCGGCCTGGAGGGTCGAGTCCGTCTGGCGGATCTGCGCCTGGGTGGCCTCGACCTGGGCGGCGGCGATGCGCGCCTCCATGCGGGCCTGGTCGAAGGCCTCGCCGCGCCCCGACCCGCTGCGCCGCAGCGCCGTCTGACGGGCGAGTTGGGCCTCGGCGAAGTCGGCGCGCGCCCGCTGCTCGGCCAGCAGGGCGGTCAGGCGGGCGCGCTCGGCCCGCCCGGCCTCGACCTTGGCCTGTTGCAGGGCGGGGTCGATCTCGGCCAGCAGATCGCCCTCGCGGACCATCTGCCCGACCGTCACGTGCAGCCGCGTCAACTGCCCGGACACCTGGGCGCCCACGTCGACGTAGGCGCGCGGCTGGATCTTGCCGAGCGCCGACACCGTGTCCTCGACCGTGCCGCGGCCGACCACCGCCACCTCCGCCGAGGCGGCGGGATCGGCCGGGCGCAGCAGGGCGGCGGACACGGCGCCGGGAACCGGAGGCCATCGCCCGCCGCGCTGTCATCACCATGTCGCCCGCAGGGACAGCAGGACGTTGCGCGGCTGGCCGTAGTAGCCGTAGTTCTGGACGCTGCTCAGGTACTTCTTGTCGAACAGGTTGTTGAGGTTCAGCGTGGCCGAGACCTTGTCGGTGATCTGATAGCGCGTCATCAGATCGACCACCGCGTAGCCGTCGCGGTCGTAGCGCCGGTCGCCGGTGCCGGTGTAGACGTCGCCTTCCCACTTGACGTTGCCGCCCACCGTCACGCGCTCCCAGGCGCCCGGCAGGCGGTAGGTGGTGAACAGCTTGAAGGTGTCGCGCGGCACATAGGTCATCATCCGCTGGCCGTCGGCGTTCTTGATCGAGGTGTGGCTGTAACCGCCGCCGACCTGCCAGCCGGTCATCACCTCGCCGGCGACTTCCAGCTCGAAGCCCTTGCTTTCCGCGCCCTTCACCGCCCGGTAGGCCTGCGTGCCGTCCGGAGCGAAGCGGCCGGGATCGGCCTCGCCCAGATTGTCCTGCTGGATCAGGAACACGGCGGCGCTGGCGTTCAGGGCACCGCCGAAGAACTCGGCCTTCACGCCGGCCTCGTAGGCGTTGCCGTCCAGCGGGTCGAGGGACCGGCCGCTGACGTCCTTGTAGTTCTGCGGTTTGAAGATGCTGGTGTAGCTGGCGTAGACCGACCAGATGTCGGTCAGGTCGAGCACGACGCCGGCGTAGGGCGTGAACACCCCGTTCTCCGACCGCTTGCTGTAGCTTCCCGCCCCCGCGTTCGGGCTGCTCTTCTCGATCTGCTCCCACCGGCTGATGCGGCTGCCGAGGATGACCGACAGGGCGTCGGTCGGGCGCAGGCGGGTGGCGGCGTAGGCGGCCACCTGCCGCTCGTCGGTCTGCGACCGGCCGGTCGGGTTGAGCGTCGGCTGGGCGATGCTGCCGTTCCAGGTGAAGTAGTTGGGGATCGAGGGATCGTAGCCGGGAGTGGTCCAGAGCGGGTAGTCGAGCCCCTCGCGCTTGGCGTAATAGCCGCTGATGCCGGCCATCAGGTCGTGCCGCCACCCGAACAGGTCGAAGCCGCCGTTCAGGTCGGCGCTGACCGAGGTCTGCTCCAGGTCGGAGTTCCAGCGGCCCTGCCAGATGCCCATGCCGGTGCCGTCCCGGTTCAGGCTGCCGCGCGTGCCGAAGCCGAGCAGACTGTCATATTCGCGGTTGTTGCGCTCCACGTTCAGCGTCGCCGTCCAGCCGTCCCCGAAGCGGTGCTTCAGCTCGCTGAAGACGGTCAGGTTGTCGTGCATGTGGTACGCCCAGCGGGCGCCGCTGTTGTAGGAGCGGGGAAGGTTCGTCCTCGTCCCGTCGCTGTAGAACAGCGGGAAGCCGGAATTGGAGGCGTCGTCGGAGCGGTGCTTCTGGTACTCGACGCCGACCGTCCAGGTGGTGTCCTCGGTGACGTCGGCCTCCAGGATGCCGTAGAGCACCTTCTTGCGCGCGTGCAGGCGGTCGATGAAGCTGTCGTTGTCCTGATAGGCGCCGACGACACGCCCGCGCAGGCGGCCGTTCTCGGTCAGCGGACCCGACAGGTCGGCCTCGCCGCGGTAGCGGTTCCAGGAGCCGATCTGGCCCTCGGCGTAGGCCTGGAGGGTCGGGGTCGGGCGCTTGCGGACCAGATTGACCGAGGCCGACGGTTCGCCGACGCCGTTCAGCAGGCCGGTCGCGCCGCGCACCACCTCGATCCGGTCGAACACCGCCGTGTCCGAGATGGAATCGTCGAACCCGTACACGGTCGAGCGCGGGATTCCGTTCACCTGATAATTCGTCACCGGGAAGCCGCGGGCGAAGACATCGTCTCCGTCGCTGCCCAGCGGGGCGCGCTGCATCCGCGACACGCCGACCGTCTGGTCGAGCACGTCGCGGATCTCGTTCAGCCCCTGGTCATCCATGCGCTGGCGGGTCATCACGCTGACCGACTGCGGCGTCTCGCGCGGCGTCAGGGCCAGCTTGGTGGCGCTGTCGGTCGAGCCGGTGGTGTAGGAGCCCGTTCCCTCGCTGCGGCCGGGGTCGCCGGACAGCCCGCCCTGGACGGTCACCGGCTCCAGGACCGCGGCATCCCCGGCCTGGGCCGGCAGCTTCTCCAGCGTCACCGTGTCGGGATCGACGAAGCGCGCGATCAGGCCGGTGCCGGCCAGCAGGCGGAACAGCGCGTCCTGCGGCGCCAGAGTGCCCGTCACCCCCGGCGAGGACACGCCCTGCGCGATGTCGGAGGGGTAGAGGACCTGGAAGCCGGTGGCCTGCCCGTAGGCGGCGAGCACCCCCGGCAGCGGCCCGGCGGCGATGGCGAAGCTGACGGTCCGGCCCTGTTGGGCCACCTGCACCGGCGCCTCCTGGGTGAGTAGGGGCGCCGCCATGGCGCCGTGCAGCGAGGTCGACGCCAGCAGCATGCCCAACAACGCCGGAGTCCAACCGCCCCGCAGCCTGGTTTCCCACACTGTGTTCACTCGCGCCGTCTGCCCCCGCAGCCGGCGTCCCCCGCCATCGATCATCACTAAGACCCCGCCTTTTTGCGAATGAGTTGCATTTTCGTCTATGCAAGCCACGACGATGACGGTCGGGGGTCTCCTCACCTTGATTTGGAAAAAATTCGCTGCGAACCGGCTAGACGGACCGGATGATGACCAGGCCGGGAACGGGGCGCAGCGTGCGCAAGGGAAGCGTGCGGAGAATGGCGTTCAGGGCCGCATCCGGCCGGCTGATGTCCACGCTGCCGTCGAAGCGCAGGCCGGCGAGCGGGCGGTCCCACAGCACGATGCGGGCGGGGTGGTAGCGGTTGAGGTCCGCGATCACCGCGTCGAGCGTCTGTCCCTGGAAGACCAGCCGGCCGTGCCGCCACGCGTTCTCCACCGCCACGCCCTGGCTCAGCAGCGGGCCGGGACCATCGGGGCTGTAGGACCGGCTTTGCCCGGCGGCGATGGGAAGGGGGGGCTCCATCCCGGTGGTCAGGCTGGCCGTTCCGGACTCCACCGCCACCACCACGGAATCCAGGCAGCGGTGCACCACGAAGCTGGCGTCGGCGGTGGCGATCCGTCCCTCGGCGCAGGTGACGACGAAGGGGCGCCCCGGGTCGGGAGCGGTCACGAAATGCGCCCGCCCCCCGGTCAGACGGACGCGCCGTTCGCCGGCGGTGAACGCAATGGACAGCGCGCTGTCGGCGTCCAGGGTCAGGACCGAGCCGTCGTCCAGCGTCACCGTCCGCCGTTCGCCGATCCCGGTCGTCAGGCCGTCCGGCCAGCCGGTCAGGACGACCGCGCCGCCCAGCGCCGCGGCGCAGGCCGCCGCACCGCCGAGGGCGCCGACGGCCAGGAAACGGCGGCGCGTCGGCGCGGCGCGGCGTTCCCTGCGCGGATCGGGCACCCGGTCCAGATCGTCCCACAGCCCGGCGAGCCGGTCGTATTCGCGGCGGTGGGCCGGGTCCTGCGCCAGCCAGGCGTGAAAGGCGCGGCGGTCCGCCGCGTCGGCATCGCCCGACTCCATGCGCACGAACCACGCCAGGGCCGCGTCCCGCGGAGTCTCCCGAAAGTCCGGTTGGTCGCGCTCGCGCTCCATCAGAGCGCCAGCCGGTCGCGGCAATGGGCCAGGGCCTTCATGACATGCTTCTCCACCATGCTGCGCGAGATGCCAAGGCGCGCGGCGATGTCGGCATGGCTCAGCCCATCGAACTTGTGAAGCAGAAACACCTCACGGCAGCGTGGGGGCAGTTCGGCCAGCGCGTGGCTCAGCCGTTCCAGCCGCTGCTTGTGCTCCAGCGCCGCCTCGGCGTCCGGCTCGTCCAGAGGCTGGTCGAGCCCGAGCTCCGCCGGGGCGAAGCGGCGCCCCCGGCGGGTTTCCGCGCGAATCCGGTCCAGCGCGATGTTGTCGGCCATGCGGTACAGGTAGGAGCGCGGGTTGTCGATCTCCGGCAGCGCGGTCAGGCTGCGCAGGCGCAGGTAAGTGTCCTGCACGACGTCCTCGGCGAGGCACAGCGACCCCAGGCGCCGGGCCAGATGGCCCGTCATCTCCTCGTAATGGTCGAGCAGCAAACCCAGCAGGGAAGACCGGTCTCGTTCAGCCATGACCTCGGCAACACCCGTTCCCAGACCCGTGGAAGCCACTCCTAACCATGAATGCGAATCATTCGCAATCGGTAGATCGGCTGGAGAAAAAATCTTTGTCGGGAGGGGGTGAGGGGGTGGCCGGCGGCGGACGTCCTGTCGTCGGGAGGGTGTGTGACCGGACCGGACAAAGCCCGTTCGGCCGGCGGAAGCTCCGCCGCCCATGGTCCGGAGCGGGCGGCGACCGCCTCAGGGGGCCGTCGCCAGGGTGACCTTGTTCATGAAATTCTCGGGCTGCCCCTTCACCACCAGCGGGAAGGCGTCGGCGACGGCATCGATCAGCGGGTCGAGCCAGCTCTGCTCGGCCTTGGCGAAGTCGTGGAGCACATAGCCGCTGACCCGGTCCTTGTCGCCGGGATGGCCGATGCCCAGGCGGATGCGCCAGTACTCCTTGCCGAGATGCGCGTCGATGGAGCGCAGGCCGTTGTGCCCGCCGTGGCCGCCGCCCTTCTTGACGCGGAGCTTGCCGGGCGGCAGGTCCAGCTCGTCATGGATGACGACGACGTCCTCGGGCTTCATCTTGAAGAACTGGACGGCCGCGGTGACCGACTGGCCGGACAGGTTCATGAAGGTCAGCGGCTCCAGCGCGATCACCTTCTCGCCGCCGATCGTGCCCTCGGCGGTCTGGCCCTGGAAGCGCTTGCGCCAGGGGCCGAAGCCGTGGCGGCGGGCGATCTCCTCCACCGCCATGAAGCCGATGTTGTGCCGGTTGCGCGCGTATTCGGCGCCAGGGTTGCCCAATCCCACCAGCAGCAGCATGGCGCAGTCTCCTCATCTCGGAACGGCATAAGCCGGAAACGAAACAGGGGGCCGAAGCCCCCTGTCGCAAACCCCGAAGGCGGCTTCCGATCAGGAAGCGGCGGCCTCGGTGCCCTCGGCCTCTTCGGACTTCAGGCCCGACGGGGCGACGATCGTGGCGATCGTGAAGTCGCGGTCGGTGATCGTCGAGGTCACACCCTCCGGCAGCTTCACCGAGGAGATGTGGATCGAATCGCCGACGTCGTAGCCCTCGCAGGAGATCGTGATCTGCTCCGGGATGTTGCCGGCGGAGACGGTCACGTCCAGCTCGTGGCGGACGATGTTGAGCACGCCGCCGCGCTTCAGGCCCGGCGACTTCTCCTGGTCGACGAACTCGACCGGAACCTGCACGGTGGTGCGGGTGTCGGTGGAGACGCGCAGGAAGTCGACGTGCAGCGGGACGTCGGTGACCGGATGGAACTGCACGTCGCGCGGCAGGACCCGGTGGGTGGCGCCATCGACCGTGATGTCGAACAGGTGCGTGAAGAAGCCCGCCTGGTTCAGAATGCGGTTGAACGCAAACTTCTCCAGCGAAATCATGATGGGGGCCTGCTTGCCACCGTAGATCACGGCCGGGATACGGCCATCACGACGGGTCTGGCGGGCGGTCCCCTTGCCGGCCCGGTCGCGCGCTTCGGCGCTGAGCGGAACGATCTGCGTCATCGGAAGAACTCCTTGAACGGAAAAAAGCGCCAGCCTCCAGGGGTGCTGACGCGTGGGCGCGGTGATTAAGCCATACGGGGCACGGCGTCAAGGACAGAGTCCGGAAATCCCCGGATGGCGCCCATGAAAAAAGCCCTTCCCCCGCGAAGGGGAAGGGCTTTTCGCGTGCGGTCGGGCGCCGTTACGAGAACAGGCTCGACACCGAACGCTCCTCGCTGATGCGGGTGATCGCGTCGGCGAGCAGCGGGGCGATGGTGAGCTGGCGGATGTTGCGGGACACGCGCACGGCCTCGGTCGCCTGGATGCTGTCGGTGGTGACGAGCTGCTCCAGCGGCGACACGGCCACGCGGGCCACCGCACCGCCGGACAGCACGCCGTGGGTGCAGTAGGCGTGGACCGACTTCGCGCCAGCGTCCATCAGGGCGACCGCGGCGTTGCACAGCGTGCCGCCCGAATCCACGATGTCGTCGAGCAGGATGCAGCGGCGGTTCTTGACGTCGCCGATGATGTTCATCACCTCCGACACGCCGGCGCGCTCGCGCCGCTTGTCGATGATAGCGAGATCGGCATCCAGCCGCTTGGCCAGCGAGCGGGCGCGCACCACGCCGCCGACGTCGGGCGACACCATCGTCACCTCGCCGATGTCCTCGAAGGTCGCGCGGATGTCCTTCTCGAACACCGGGGCGGCCATCAGGTTGTCGGTCGGGATGTCGAAGAAGCCCTGGATCTGGCCCGCGTGCAGGTCCATGGTCAGCACGCGGTTGGCGCCGGCCTGGGTGATCAGGTTGGCGACCAGCTTGGCCGAGATCGGCGTGCGCGGGCCGGTCTTGCGATCCTGGCGCGCATAGCCGTAGTAGGGGAGGACCGCCGTGATGCGCCGGGCCGACCCGCGACGCAGGGCGTCGATGGTGACCAGCAGCTCCATCAGGTTGTCGTTGGCCGGGAACGACGTCGACTGGACCACGAACACGTCTTCGCCGCGCACGTTCTCCAGGATTTCGACGAACACCTCCATGTCCGAAAAACGGCGGATGCTCGCTTTGGTCAGCGGCACGCCGAGACAGGTGGAGATGGCCTCGGCCAGCGGACGGTTGCTGTTGCCGGCAAGCACCTTCATCGCAGTCGGCTCTCTCTGCAGGGAATAGGTTCCGGTGCGCCCGTCAGTCCCTTGCCGACGCCGCCCCTTGAAAACGCGGCGGACCATAACAAAGGGCCGCACCCATGTAAACGTTCCATGACGGGCGGTTCAAGACGCCGCAGCCAGCCGGCCCTGCGATTCCCGCATGGCGCAGGCTTGGCCGCAGGCGGTGGGAGAGGGCCGTCCGCTCATGGGGCGTCCGCGCATCACCGCACCGCGAATTTCGCAAGATGCGTTTTCATGGGCAGGTCGGCCTTCGCGAAATGGTCGAAGAACCAGAATTGCAGAAGCTCGTCCGCCTTGCCCTTCACGTAGGCGTACTCGAAGGCCGACTCCTCGGCGTCCACCTGCCCGATGATGTCGTCCAGCAGGGTGGCCAGCCGGCGGTGTTGCGCCCGGTGCTCTTCCAGATGAGGGTAGCGCATCGAGGCCTGGACCCGCTCCTCCCGCAGGAAATGACGGATCGAGACGCGGCGCAGCTCGCTCAGCAGGGCCAGCGCCGGCTTGCGTTCGGCCTCCTCGCCCGGCAGGGCGACGAAGCGGCGGATCAGCTCGTGCTGCATCCGGTGGTCGGCGTCCAGCCCGCCGTTGTCGAGCACCATCCGCGCGCTGCGCCAATCGCCCCGTCCGTCGCCGCTCCGCCCCTCGCTCCCCAGCGTATCCTCCCGGTGCGCGTTCATCGTCATGCCGGCGTCCCCCCTGCGGAATGCCCTTGCCCTGGAGATCCGATCTTACCCGAAATGGGTCGTATCGCAATCATTCAGAGGTAAGAACAATTTTCGGGCGGCGGATTTTCCGTGCGCGGTCAGCCCTGAAGGACGATGGCCGACAGGCCGCGCCCATAGTCCTTCTCGCCGCGCAGGCAGGACCGGCGGTAGCTGAAGAAGCGATCCTCCTCGACCACCGTGTCGTTGGGGCAGCGCTGGATGATCTCCACCCCGGTGTCGCCCAGGCGGCGGGTGATGTAGCCGGCCAGATCAAACAGGAAATGGTCCGGGCGGCGGGCGGGCGCGAAATAGTCGCGGTTGCGCGGGTCCTCGGCCAGGAAGGGGGCGGGGAATTCCGGCCCGACCTCGTAGGAGCGCTGGGCGATGCAGGGGCCGATGGCGGCGACGACGCGGTTGCGCTTGGCGCCCAGCTCCTCCATGCGCGCGATGGTCGCCTCCAGCACGCCGCCCTTGGCGCCCTTCCAGCCGGCGTGGGCGGCGCCGATGACGCGCGCCTTCTCGTCGGCGAACAGCACCGGGGCGCAGTCGGCGGTCAGGATGCCCAGCGCGATTCCCGGACGGTCGGTCGCCATGGCGTCGGCGTGGGGCGCCTGATCGGGCGTCCAGGGCTCGGTGACGGCGACGCAGGTCGGGCTGTGCACCTGATAGCAGGTGACGAGCCGCTCCGGCGGGACGTCCATGCGGGCCGCGGCGCGCGCGCGGTTCTCCGCCACGGCCGCGGGCGCGTCCCCGGACCCGAAGCCGACGTTCAGCGAGGCGTACAGCCCCGTCGAAACGCCGCCGGTGCGGGTGAAGAAGGCGTGTCGGATGTGGGTGATGTCGTTCAGCGCGCCAAGCGTAATCACGAACCCGTCCCTTTGCTGTCGCGGTCTCTTGTCAAGTTGCCGGATCCGGGCTTTCGAAGCCCGCCGGAGGCCCCAGGCCGGGGGAGGCGAGGGCCAACACCTTGAAGAGGGTGCCCATTTGGTCGGGCCCGATCAAGCGGGCCAATGCGGAGTCGATGTCCGCGGCCTGCTTCGCCGTGGCCCCGCGCTTCAGCGCGGCGGCGCGCGGCTGGATGCCCAGCCGGGCGAGCCAGTCGCCCTGGTCCACCGGCCCGAAGCCCTCCGCCCCGCCGTCGCGCGCGGCGGCGGCGATGGCGGCGAAGTCCACATGGGCGGTTAGGTCGGCCTCGCCCGGCGCGTCCAGCACGGGGGCGAAGGCGTGGCGGCGCAGCGCCTGGAGCGTGTCGCCGACCGCCGGCCCGCTGCGGTAGCCGTAGTCGATGACCAGCGCCGCCCCGGGGTGGATCGCCAGACGCTCCCCGATCAGCCGGGCCACCGCCTGGGAGGCCGGGGAGACCTCGACCACGCTGCCCTCCGGCGCGTCGCGCAGGGCCGGCGGGATCAGCCGGGCACCGGCGCTGCCGAAAGCCTCCAGGACGAAGCGGAAGCGGGGCGTGTCCGTCGATCCTGTGCTGTCGAGGTCGATCAGCCGCTCGAACCAGCCGTGGTTGGTCTTCTGGATCTGGCGGATGGGCAGGGCGTCGAAGAACTCGTTGGCGAGGATCAGGGTCGGGCCTTCGGGCACGTCCTCCAGCTGGTCGTGCCACGCGACCGGAATGCCGGCCAGGGTTTCCTTCTGGCGGGCGCGCAGCGTCGGGCTGGTCTCCACGAGATGGACCTGCGCGGCCTCGCGGAAGGCGGGGACGAGCGCGGCGGCGCGCAGCGCGTCCTGCATCAGCGTGCCGCGGCCCGGCCCCAGCTCCACCAGATGGAAGGGGGTAGGGCCGCCCAGCCGCGCCCAGGTGTCGACGCACCACAGCCCGGCCAGCTCGCCGAACATCTGGCTGATTTCCGGCGCGGTGGTGAAGTCGCCGGACACGCCGAAGGGGTCCTGGCGCATGTAGTAGCCGAAGCGCGGATGCCCCAGCGCTTCCGCCATGAAGGCGGCGACCGACAGCGGCCCGTCCATCAGGATGCGGCGGGCGAGGTGGTGGGCGAGGCTGTCCGGGGCATCACTCATGACGGGACCTTCCGAACTCAGACGGCGGCGGGGCGGCGGCGGGCCTGGGCGACCAGCCACGCACCGAACAGAACCATCGGCACCGACAGAAGTTGTCCCATCGTCGCCCCGGCGTAGAGGAAGCCGAGCTGCGCGTCCGGCTCGCGGAAGAACTCCGCGATGATTCGCGACAGGCCGTAGCCGATGAAGAAGATGCCCGCCGTCATGCCGGCCCGCCCGCGCACGGCGGGCATCCGCACCAGGATGGCCAGCAGGACGAAGAGGACCGCCCCCTCCAGGAAGGCCTCGTAGAGCTGGCTGGGGTGCCGCGGCACCTGCAGCGGATCGCGCGGGAACACCACCGCCCAGGACACCTCGGGCGCCGGGCGGCCGTACAGCTCGCCGTTGATGAAGTTGGCGATGCGGCCGAAGAACAGCCCGATGGGGGCCGCCGCGGCGATCAGGTCGCCGAAGGCCAGCGGCGACAGGCCGCGCTTCCAGCAGAACAGCAGGATCGCGCCCAGGACGCCGATCAGCCCGCCGTGGAAGGACATGCCGCCGTGCCAGACCATCAGCGCGTCGAGCGGATTCTGCAGGTAGAAGGGCAGGTTGTAGAACAGCACGTAGCCGATCCGCCCGCCCAGGATGACGCCGACCACGGCCCAGGTCAGGAAGTCGTCGTAATCCTCCGCCGAGGGGCGGCCCGGCGTG
The DNA here is from genome assembly GCF_040500525.1 of Azospirillum formosense. NCBI lineage: Bacteria > Pseudomonadati > Pseudomonadota > Alphaproteobacteria > Rhodospirillales > Azospirillaceae > Azospirillum > Azospirillum formosense. The sequence continues at coordinate 337,866 of NZ_CP159405.1, forward strand.
CCGCGGGCCAGCGCCAGGCAGTAGCGCCAGCCGAGCACGAAGCCCGCCAGATAGGCCAGCGCGTACCAGCGGATGACGATCGGCCCGAGTTCGAACGCCACGGGGTCGATGGCGGGGAAGGCGATGGCGAGCATGCGCGGCGGGTGCCTTATGTTGTTTGGGCGTTTCCCAGGTCGGGGGAGGCGGAACCGTCAGCGGTAGGGATCGGGCTGCGACAGGAAATCCTGGACGTAGCGGCGCACGCCCTCCTCCAGCTCGGTGAAGGGCCGGTCGAAGCCGGCGGCGCGCAGGCGCTCGGTGCGGGCCTCGGTGAAATACTGGTACTTGCCCTGAAGCTCGGCCGGCATGTCGAAATACTCGACGCGCGGCTCCATCCCCAGGGCCGCGAAGGTGGCGAGGGCCAGATCCTTGAAGCTGCGGGCCTTGCCGGTGCCGACGTTGAACAGCCCGCTGACCTGCGGGTTGTCGTAGAGCCAGAGCATCACGGCCACGCAGTCGTCCACGAAGATGAAGTCGCGGAGCTGGCCGCCGTCCTCGAACTCCGGGCGGTGCGACTTGAACAGGCGCGCCGGCTCCCCGGCCTTCAGCTTGGGGTGCAGCTTGGCGACGACGCTCATCATGTCGTCCTTGTGCCGCTCGTTCGGGCCGTAGACGTTGAAGAACTTCAGGCCCGCCCACTGCGGCGGCACGATGTCGCCCTCCGCCACCACGCGGGCGACGCGACGGTCGATCAGATGCTTGGACCAGCCATAGGCGTTGAGCGGGCGCAGGGCCGCCAGCGCGTCCGGCGACCCGTCGTCGTCGAAGCCGGCGGAGCCGTCGCCGTAGGTCGCGGCGGAGGAGGCGTAGATCAGCCGCGCGCCCCGCCAGGAGGACCAGCGCCACAGGTCCAGCGTCAGCGCCACGTTGTTGGCGACGATCCGGTCCACGTCGCGCTCCGTCGTCGCCGAGATGGCGCCGAGGTGGAAGATGACGTCGATCTCGGCGGCGTGCTGGTCGAGAAACGCCAGCGCGTTCTCCGGAGCGACGAGGGTGGCGAGTTCCCGCTTGGCGAGGTTCTGCCACTTCTCCCCGTCGCCGAAGCGGTCGATCACCGCGACGTTGGTGATCCCGCGCGCGGCCAGGGCCGCCACGAGGTTCGAGCCGATGAAACCGGCCCCACCGGTGACCACGATCATGCGCTTTTCCTTGCCGCCGGACCGAAAGAAAGGACGAGCGTCCTTATAGGGAACGGGGGGCGGAGCCGCAAGGTGGGGTGGGGCGTATGGCCACCCTGCGGTTCCGGAAGGGCGCGCGGCCGCTCATGCGCCCTTGCGCCGCGCCTCCTCCTCGTCGAGCAGGGCCTTGCGCGACAGCTTGCCGATCATCGTCTTGGGCAACTCGCCGCGGAACTCGACCGCCTTGGGCATCTCGATGGGGGAGAGCTTGTCCTTGAGGAAGTCGATCAGTTCCTCGCGCGTCAGGGTCTTGCCGTCGTCGACGCGGATGTAGGCCTTCACCGTCTGGCCGCGGTACTCGTCGGGCAGACCGGCGACCACGCATTCCGCGACGGCGGGGTGCAGGTAGATCGCCTCCTCGACGTTGCGCGGGTAGACGTTGAAGCCGCTGCACAGGATCATGTCCTTGATGCGGTCGACGATGTGGGTGTAGCCGTCCTCGTCCATGTAGCCGACGTCGCCGGTGTGCAGGCGCCCGTCCACCAGGGTCAGCGCCGTTTCCGACGGCTTGTTCCAATAGCCCTTCATCACCTGCGGGCCGCGGATGCACACCTCGCCCTTCTCGCCGACGGGCAGGACCCGGCGCGGCTCCTCCAGGCTGACGATCTCGATCAGCGTGCCGGGCAGGGGCAGGCCGATGGAGCCCGCCTTGTTCAGCCCGGTCACCGGATTGGCCGTGGCGACCGGCGAGGACTCGGACAGGCCGTAGCCCTCCACCAGGACGCAGCCGGTGTTCCGCTCGAACGCCTCCTTCACCTCCACCGGCAGGGGCGCGCCGCCCGACAGGCAGTAGCGGATCGAGGAGAGGTCGTACTTCTCCAGATGCCTGTGGTGGTTGATCGCCGTGTAGATGGTCGGCACCGCCGGAAACAGCGTCGGCTTCTTGGTGTGGATGGTCTCCATCACCTGGTCCAGCTCGAAGCGGGGCAGCATGACGATCTCCGCCCCGATGCGGATGCTGAAATTCATCACCACGGTCATGGCGAAGACGTGGAAGAAGGGCAGCACGCCCAGCATCCGTTCCTCCCCCTCCCGCGCGCCGACGAACCACAGGCTGCACTGCTCGGTGTTGGCGAACAGGTTGGCGTGGGTCAGCATGGCGCCCTTCGGCACGCCGGTGGTCCCGCCGGTGTATTGCAGCACCGCCACGTCCTCCGCCGGGTCGATGGCGACCGGCTTCGGGGCGCCGTCGTTGGCGATGAGGCGGCGGAAGGACAGGTGGCGGTCGTCCGCGGGGATGCGCGCGACCTCCGCCCGTTTGACGATGGGGAACAGCCAGTTCTTGGGGAAGGGCAGGATGTCGGCCATCGGGCAGATCACCAACCGCTTCAGCCCCGATTCGGCGAGCATCCGGGCCATCTTGCCGTACAGCACCTTGAGGTCGAGCGTGACCATCAGCTCGACGCCGCTGTCGGTGATCTGGTGGTGCAGCTCCCGCTCGGCGTAGAGGGGGTTGAAGTTCACCACCGTTCCGCCGGCCTTCAGGACCGCGAAGTAGCAGATCACGTAATAGGGCGTGTTGGGCAGGAACAGCCCGACGCGCACGCCCTTGCCGACGCCGATCGCCTGAAATCCGCGGGCGGCGCGGTCCACCATCCGCGCCACCTCCCCATAGGTCGAGCGCTTGCCCATGAAGTCGAGGAAGGGACGCTCGGCGAAACGGGCCGCCGCGTCCTCCAGCAGCGCGGTCAGCGGTTTCACCGGGATCGGCGCGTTCCAGTCCACGTCGGGCGGGTAGCCCAGGGTCCAGCTCTGGTCCGGCAATCTGCGGGCCGCATCCCCCATCATCGTTTTCCCTCCCATGTTCGGTTCTTGTTCGGCCCCGGTGCCCGTTCGGGCTTGTTCGACTCATGTTCGAGGGCCTTTGGCGCATTGTAGCCTTTTTCGTAACCCGTCATTCGGAGAAATGGTCCCTGCGACGGTCCCGCCGCCAGAGGCAAACGGCGGGTGTGAAGAAAAAATTACGCTGGAACCCCTATTTTCTGTGTGGCTAAATTCACGCTTGGCGGACGATCCGGCGATGCCGGGCGGCGCCGAACCCGTTCACCGCGCCGGGCGCCTCGACCGAAAGGTTCGAACTCGTGTCTACAGCCGACTCTCACTCCAGCGGCGCCCCGGGCGTCCCTTTCCCGGACGAGGGCGTCCAGGTCCGGGTCCTGATGAAATGGTTCGATCCGGTCAAGGGCTTCGGCTTCGCGGCTCCGCAGGATGGGACGGCCGACGCCTTCCTGCACATCTCTGTTCTGAGCCGGGCCGGGTTGCACGAAATCGGCGAGGGGGCGGAGCTTCTGTGCCGGGTGGTTCCGGGGGCCAAGGGGCCGCAGGTGGCCGACGTCCTGGAGGTGCTGAGCACCGGCACCCCCGCCGAAATCCGCAGCGCCCGCCCCGCCGCGGCGTCCGGACCCGAGGAGGAACTGACGGGCACCGTGAAGTGGTTCAAGCCGGAGCAGGGATTCGGGTTCGTCACCGCGGACGACGGGGCCAAGGACGTCTTTGTCCACAAGAGCGTTCTGCGCCGCTGCAACCTGACGGGCCTGGATTCCGGCCAGCGGGTGCTGTTGCGGGCGCGCGCCGCGCCGAAGGGGCGGGAGGCCTCCTGGGTCGTGCTGCTGTGACATGTCCCCCGGGTTCCGGCCGGACGGCGGGGCATACGGACTTGTTGTATTTTCCTTAAGCACCACGGATTACCATCGTCGACGTTTTCCGCCTCATCCAGGCTGACGGTGATGCCCCTGTCCGGTCCCTTCCACTTCCAATCCTCCGCCGGATTCGACCGTCGCGGCACGGGTGGTGACGGGGCGCGCGGGGACGGCAGCTATCTCGACCGCGAGTTCGGGGCCTATGTGGTGCCGGTGGTGCTGGGCCATCACCGGATCTCCGGCCGCGACGACGACATGCTGGTGACCACGCTCGGGTCCTGCGTCGCCGCCTGCATCAACGATCCGGTCGCCCGGGTCGGCGGCATGAACCATTTCCTGCTGCCCGGTTCCCCGTCCGGTGGCGAGGGGTATGGGGTGGCGACCCGCTACGGCAGCGTGGCGATGGAGTGGCTGATCAACGACCTGCTGGAGCGCGGCGCCTGGCGCGAGCGGATGGAGGTCAAGCTGTTCGGGGCCGCCCGCGTCATCGACACCAGCCTGGACGTCGGCGCCGCCAACGCCGCCTTCGCGGTTGACTATGTGCGGCGGGAGGGGCTGGCGCTGGCCGTTCGCGACCTGGGCGGGGACAAGGGGCGGCGCGTCCATTTCTTCCCGGCCAGCGGGCGGGCCTTCCGCCGCCTGCTGCGTCCGGAGGCGGAGCGGGAGACGGTGCATCAGGAGATGGACTACCTCCAGGCGCTGCGGCGTGCCCCCCTGGAGGGCGAGATGGAGCTGTTCGACCGGCGCTGAGGGCCGTGCCGGGACTTATGGCCGTACCGGCGCTGCGGCCGGATCGATTGGAAGCGCGGCGCCCGCGTCGTCGGTTCGGGGCAGCCCCTTTTCCGGCGGGCGACGAACGCCTTGGCGTTGCCTGGCAAGCGCCCTACAGTGACGTCGGCGGGGCGTTCCCTCCTGCAAGCCCGGCCACCGCGGCGGCCCAAAAAACAACGGCCCCAAAAACGACGGCCCGAAAACAACGAGACGGCTTTGTGGCTTATAAGCTCGCAATTTTCGACTTCGACGGAACGCTGGCCGACAGTGCGGATTGGCTGAAAAGCGTATTCAACCAAGTCGCTATCCGATACGGCTTCCAACAGATCAGCGATGAGGACTTTGCCGTCCTGCGGGGCCGCGACAACCGCGCCATCATCCGCCACCTCGGCGTGCCGGCATGGAAAATCCCGTTCATCGCCAGACACATGCGCGCATTGGCCGGGCGTGACGCCTCGACCATACCGCTGTTCGCCGGCTCGGCGGAACTGCTGCGCACATTGCACGGGCGCGGCGTGATCATCGCAATCGTGAGTTCAAACACGGAAGAGAACATACGGCGGATTCTTGGGCCGGACAACGCGTGCCTGGTCGCGCATTATGAATGCGGCGCATCGATATTTGGAAAGGCGTCCAAGTTCCGCCGCGTTCTGAGACAAGCCGGCGTCGTTCCCAAAGAGGCCATCGCCATCGGCGATGAGACCCGCGACATCGAAGCCGCCATGCAGGCCGACATCGCCGCGGGAGCGGTGGCGTGGGGATACGCGACGCCCGAATTGCTGAAATCCCGTTTCCCCACCCATATGTTCGAAACCATGGACGATATCGTCGCGACCCTGCTGCCCTGACCGGCCGGCCATTGCCCGGCCCCGCAGGCCCGGCCTGCGAAGGCAAGCGGCCGGATCATCCCCTCAGGATTTCGGCGGCCTCCACCGTCATCCATTCCGCCTGGTCGTTGTCCTCGCCATCGGTGAAGAGGGCCACGGTCACCGCGTCCTCCCCGGGCCCGCGGGGTGGGAAGTGGTAGGCGCAGGCGGACCCGCCCGGCCCGCCACCGGTGTGCCCCCAATAGGGGCCGGCCTGACCGTCCCGCTCCACCATCAGGCCGAGGCCGTAGCCCGGCTCCACCCAGGGGCGCCCACGCATGGTGCCGGGCACCGGGAAGGAATCGTGCATGCGCGCCGCCAGGACGTCGGGCAGCAGGCCGCCCGCGAACAGCGCGTGGAGAAGCCCGGCGATGTCGGCCGCCGTCGCGGCCACCACGCCATGGGCCACCCAGCCGGGATGGTAGAGGGCGGCCACGTCGGCGGGCGGACCGTCCTTGCCGCCCAGATAAGGGCTGGGTCCGGTCCACAGACAGGACAGGTCGCCGCGGTCCGTCGGCACCGACCAGCCGGTCAAGGCCAGCGGGCGGAACAGCTCACGGTCCAGGGCCTGGGCGAAGGGCAGGTCGGTGACCCGCTCCAGCACCCGCTTCGCCAGCAGGTAGCCGATGTTGGAATAGGAGAACTCCCGCCCCGGCGGTGCGAACAGGTCGGCGGCGCGGCAGCGCTCCAGGAACCCATCCTCGCTCCACGGCTCCTCGCCCGCCCGCACGGCGGCGTGGTAGGCGGGGCTGCCGCCGTAATTGCGCAGTCCGGCGCGGTGGGCGAGCAGTTGGGCCAGGGTGATCCGGCCGGCCGCCGCGAAGTCGGGCAGCCAGCGGTCCAGCGGGGCGTCGGGGTCGATCCGGCCTTGTCCGCACTGGCGCAGCAGGGCGGCGGCGGTCAGGGTCTTGGTGACGCTGTAGACGAGGAAGCGGGCGGCCGCCGGCGGCGGCGCCGCACCGCCGCGGGCGAGGCCGGCGGTCCAGGACCGCGGCCCCGAACGGACCGCCACCACCGCGGCGCGGGCGGCGGCGGGGCCGTCGCCCTCGTCGAGGCAGGCGGCAAGGCGGTCGGTCAACCGGTCGATGTGCCGGGTCGGAAGGGCGGCGGCAGTGTCCACGGAACCATCCCTCAAAAAACGAAGGCCCCCAGAGCTGGGGGCCTTCGCGTCGTCGGGTGCCGGTCAGTCGCGCTTCACCGTATCGGCGTCGAGCGCCGCCTGGGCGGCGGCCAGACGGGCGATCGGCACGCGGTAGGGCGAGCAGGACACGTAATCCAGCCCGACCTTCTCGCAGAAGGAGATGGAGGCCGGGTCGCCGCCATGCTCGCCGCAGATGCCGAGCTTGATGTTCGGACGGACCTTGCGGCCGCGCTCCGTGGCGATGGCGATCAGCTCGCCGACGCAGTCCTGGTCCAGCGTCTGGAACGGGTCGTGCTCCAGGATGCCCTGGCGCTGGTATTCCGGCAGGAAGGCGCCGGCGTCGTCGCGCGACAGGCCGAAGGTCGTCTGGGTCAGGTCGTTCGTGCCGTAGGAGAAGAACTCCGCCGTCTCGGCGATCTCATCGGCCTTCAGTGCCGCGCGCGGCAGCTCGATCATCGTGCCGACCATGTACTCGAACGTGACGCCGGTCGAGTCCATGACCTCCTTGGCGACGCGGTCGATGACGGCCTTGAGGATGTCCAGCTCCTTCTTGGTGACGATGAGCGGGATCATGACCTCCGGCATCACCGTCTCGCCCGTGGTCTTGGAGACCTCGGCGACCGCGCTGAAGATGGCGCGGGCCTGCATCTCGTAGATCTCGGGGTAGGTGATGCCGAGGCGGCAGCCGCGATGGCCGAGCATCGGGTTCGCCTCGTGGAGCTGCACCACGCGGTGGTTCACCCTGAGCTGGTCGGTGCCGGTGGCCTTGGCGACCTCCGCCATCTCCGCCTCGGTGTTGGGCAGGAACTCGTGCAGCGGCGGGTCGAGCAGGCGGATGGTCACCGGCAGACCCGACATGATCGTGAACAGCTCGACGAAGTCCTTCTTCTGGAAGGGCTCCAGCTTGGCCAGCGCGGCGCGGCGGCCGGCCTCGTTCTCGGCCAGGATCATCTCGCGCACCGCCAGGATGCGGTCCGGGTCGAAGAACATGTGCTCGGTGCGCGACAGGCCGATGCCCTCCGCGCCGAACTTCCGCGCGGTGCGGGCGTCCAGCGGGGTCTCCGCGTTGGTGCGGATCTTCATGCGGCGCAGCGAGTCGGCCCAGCCCATCAGCGTGGCGAAGTCGCCCGACAGTTCCGGCTGGATGGTCGGCACCTGGCCCAGCATCACCTCGCCGGTCGAGCCGTCGATGGTGACGATGTCGCCTTCCTTGATGGTGACGCCGCGGACCGACATGATCTTGGACTTGTAGTCCACGCGCAGGTCGCCGGCGCCCGACACGCAGGCGCGGCCCATGCCGCGGGCCACCACGGCGGCGTGGCTGGTCATGCCGCCGCGGGTGGTCAGGATGCCGCGGGCGGCGTGCATGCCGTGGATGTCCTCAGGCGAAGTCTCCACGCGGCAGAGGATGACCGCCTCGCCCTGGCCGGCCAGGGTCTCCGCCTCGTCGGCGGTGAAGACGACCTTGCCCGAGGCCGCACCCGGCGACGCCGGCAGGCCCTTGGCGATGACCTTGCGCTCCGCCTTCGGGTCCAGCGTCGGGTGGAGGAGCTGGTCGAGCGAGGCCGGGTCGATGCGGCGCACGGCCTCCGCCTTGTCGATCAGCCCTTCCTCGGCGAGATCGACGGCGATCTTCAGCGCCGCCGGGGCGGTGCGCTTGCCGTTGCGGGTCTGCAGCATGAACAGCTTGTTCTGCTGGACCGTGAACTCGATGTCCTGCATGTCGCGGTAGTGCTTCTCCAGCGTGAGGCGGACCTCGTTCAGCTGGTTGAAGACCTCCGGCATGACCTCTTCCATGGCGGGGAGGTCGGACTTGTTGGCCTCCTTGCCGGCGATGGTCAGGTGCTGCGGCGTGCGGATGCCGGCCACCACGTCCTCGCCCTGGGCGTTGACGAGGTATTCGCCGTAGAAGGCGTTCTCGCCGGTCGACGGGTTGCGGGTGAAGGCCACGCCGGTGGCGCAGTCGTTGCCCATGTTGCCGAACACCATGCACTGCACGTTGACGGCGGTGCCCCAATCGGCGGGGATGTCGTGCAGCTTGCGGTAGGTGATGGCGCGGGCGTTCATCCAGGAGCCGAACACGGCGCCGACGGCGCCCCACAGCTGCTCCTGCACGTCCTGCGGGAAGGGCTTGCCGAGTTCGTGCTCGACGGCCTTCTTGTAGTCCTCGATGACGGCCTGCCAGTCGGCGGCGCTGAGGTCGGTGTCGAGATTGTGATTCTTGTCGCGCTTGTGGTTGTCCAGGATCTCCTCGAAATGGTGGTGGTCAACGTCCAGCACCACGTTCGAGTACATCTGGATGAAGCGGCGGTAGCTGTCGTAGGCGAATCGGGCGTCGCCCGAGCGCTTGGCGAGGCCGGCGGCGGTCGCGTCGTTCAGCCCGAGATTCAGCACCGTGTCCATCATGCCCGGCATGGAGGCGCGGGCGCCGGAGCGCACCGAGACCAGCAGCGGGTTGGCCGGATCGCCGAAGGTGGCCCCCATGGCCTGCTCCAGCCGCTTCACCGCGCCTTCCACCTGGGCCTTCAGCTCCGGCGGATAGTTGCGGCCGTTGGCATAGAAATAGGTGCAGACCTCGGTTGTGATGGTGAAACCCGGAGGAACCGGGAGGCCCAGATTGGCCATCTCGGCCAGATTGGCTCCCTTGCCGCCGAGCAGGTTCTTCATGTCCGCCCGGCCTTCGGTGGCATCGGCACCGAAGCTGTACACCCACTTGTTCTCGCCCTGGCTCGCCATCGTGAAATCCTCGTTCACCTCTATGGTCGTCCGGCCGTCGGCTGTGCGGGGAACCGGTGAAGATCAGCCCGGCGAACGGGTGTCCTTCTGGTATGACCGCGCAACCGCATCCGATGGAGCCCCTTCTAGCCCCCCGCGGAAGGAGAACACAAGACGATCCGTTGCATAGCGTGAGCGCGACGGTGCTGATCCCATTTATGCCACGGCGCGCAAAAGGGGCAGGCCGGACGGAAAACTACCCCTTATCCCTTGCGCAAAAAGGGAAATCCGCTGCGGCCCTCACGGGCCGCGGGCGAGATCGAGCACGGCGTCGGTGGCGGGCGGCGGCGGCCGTTCGCGGTCGGCGCCGCGGCGGCTGCGGAAGGTCCGGAAGGCGATGGCCATCCAGGTGCCGTGGAAGGCCATGCCGCACAGCAGGACGATCTCCCCCGGCACCGGCCCGATGGTCGCCCGCGCGAACAGCTCGTCCAGGCTCGACAGCGGGACCGGGTGGATCATCAGCTTGCCCAGATAGGCCACCACCTGGATCAGGAAGATCCAGCCGTAGTTCCGCCGCAGCCGGCGGCCCACCGCCTCCAGGTAGGTGATGTGCAGGTTGGGGTGCTGGTAGTCCTGGAACAGCGTCTCGTTCCAGCCCCGGGCGAACTGGTCGCCCTGGCCGCGCAGGATGGGGCCGAGGAAATACAGCTCCAGCACATGGGCGCGGATTCGCCAGAAGTCGAAGAAGCGGTAGCGCCGCGCCTCGATGTAGAGGAACACGGCGACCAGCAGCCCCACCAGCACCAGCGGCAGGGGAGAGGCGGTGGCGCTGCTGAAGGTCAGCGAGAGGGCGATCCCGGTGGTCACCACCGCCCAGTTCGTGGTCGCGTCCAGCCGGGTGCGCCAGACGGTGCTGCGGTAGATCTCGGCCCTGTAGAGGTGCGACAGGGCCGTGACCTCGGCCGGGGTGTAGTGGGTCTTGGGTGCTTTGGCGGCGATGTCGTCCATGCTCGGCGTCCTCCCCCTGGCTTTTCTTGGCGCAGGGGCCGGGGACGCCGGCGCGTCAGTGGGCGCCGCCGTCGGCCTCCAGCCCCAGCCGGTCGAACAGCCGCCGGTCGGCCTCATGCTCCGGGTTGCCGGTGGTCAGCAGCTTGTCCCCATAGAAGATGGAGTTCGCGCCGGCGTAGAAACAGAGCGCCTGCCCCTCGTCGCTGAGCGAGCGGCGGCCCGCCGACAGGCGGACGTAGGAGCGCGGCATCAGGATGCGGGCGACCGCGATGGTGCGGATGAACTCGAAGGGGTCCAGCGGGTCGACGCCGCCCAGCGGGGTTCCGGCGACCGACACCAGCTTGTTGATCGGCACGCTCTCCGGCTGCGGCGACAGGTTCGCCAGGGTCTCCAGCAGGCCGGCGCGGTCCACCCGGCTTTCCCCCAGCCCGACGATGCCGCCGGAGCAGACCTTCAGCCCGGCGTCGCGGACGTTGGCCAGCGTGTCCAGCCGGTCGCGGTAGCTGTGGGTGGAGACGATCTGCTCGTAGAACTCCTCCGACGTGTCGAGGTTGTGGTTGTAGTAGTCGAGCCCGGCGTCCTTCAGCGCGTCGGCCTGCGGGCGGGTCAGCATGCCCAGCGTCATGCAGGCCTCCAGCCCGAGGTCCTTCACGTCGCGGACGATGTTGGCGAGCTTCTCGACGTCGCGGTCCTTCAGCTCCCGCCACGCTGCCCCCATGCAGAAGCGTCCGGCGCCCGCCTTCTTGGCCTTCTCGGCGGCGGCGCGCACCTGGGCGCGGTCCAGCAGCTTCTCCGCCTCGACGCCGGTGTCGTACTTCACGCTCTGCGCGCAGTACTTGCAGTCCTCCTGACAGCCGCCGGTCTTGATGTTCAGCAGGGTGGAGAGCTGGACCTTGTTCGGGTCGTGGTGCCGGCGGTGCGTCTCGTGGGCGCGGTGCAGCAGCTCCATGAAGGGCAGCTCGAACAGGGCCAGGATGTCCTCGCGGGTCCAGCGCCGGGCGGTGGTGGAGGCGGCGGGGGTGGAGTCCGCGGTCTGCATGGCGGTGTCGGGCATGGTCGGTCCTTGGATCAGAAGAGGCGGATCAGAGAAGGCTGTCGGCGGCGTCGCGGATCGCGGCGTAGGCGCGGTCCAGCTGCCCGTCCGTCACGCAGTAGGGCGGCAGCAGGTATATCACGGGGCCGAGCGGGCGCAGCAGCAATCCCCGCTCCAGGAAGAAGCGCTTCAGCGTCTGCCCGACCGCGGCGGTGTAGCCCTGCGCGTCGGTCACCTCGATGGCGGCGATGGTGCCCATGACGCGCCCGCGCGACAGCTTCGGGTGCCGGGACAGGTCGGCGATGGCGGCGCGGTGCCGGTCCTCGATGCGCGCGAGGTTGGCGGCCGTCTTGGCCGACGTGGTCAGCTCCAGCGAGGCCAGCGCCGCGGCGCAGCCCAGCGGGTTGGCGGTGAAGCTGTGGCCGTGGGCGAAGGCCCGGTCGAAGCCGGCGCCGAGGAACGCCTCGTAGATCGAAGCGCCGCAGGCGGTGACCGACAGCGGCAGGAAGCCGCCGGTCAGGCCCTTGGACAGGCAGATGAGGTCCGGGGCGACCCCGGCCTTCTGGCTGGCGAACAGCGCGCCGGTGCGGCCGAAGCCGGTCATCACCTCGTCGAAGATGACCAGACCGCCCGCCGACCGCACCCGCGCGGCCATGGCCCGCAGGAACTCCGGCCGGCAGAAGCGCATGCCGGACGCGCCCTGGACCAGCGGCTCGATGATGACGGCGACCAGTTCCGCGCCGTTGGCGGCCAGCCAGCGGTCGAGCCAGTCCAGCGCCTCGGCCTCCTTCGTCCCGACCTCCGGGTCGCCGTCCCAGGTGGCGGGGTAGGGCATGCGGTCGACGGCGAACAGCAGCTCCTGGAACGGCTCGTAGAAGCCGGAGCCGACCCCCGCCGCCATGGCGCCGAAGGTGTCGCCGTGGTAGCTGCCCTCGAAGGCCAGGAAGCGCCGGCGCTGACCCTCGCCCCGGTTGCGCCAGCACTGCCAGGCGAGCTTCAGCGCGACCTCCACGGCGGTCGAGCCGTTGTCGGAGTAGAAGACGCGGTCGAGGTCGCCCGGCAGCACCTCAGCCAGCCGGGCGGCGAGGCGGGCGGCGGGGCTGTGGGTGAAGTCGGCGAAGATCACCTGCTCCAGCTTGTGCGCCTGCTCCGCGATGGCCCCGGCGATGGCCGGGTGGGCGTGGCCGTGCAGATTCACCCACCAGGAGGAGATGAGGTCCAGGATCTCCCGCCCGTCCTCGGTGAACAGGCTGACCCCTTTGCCGTGGGTGACGGCCAGCGGCTCCGGCGCGGTCTGCGCCTGGGTGAAGGGGTGCCAGACGTGGCGGCGATCCAGGGCGATGGTGCCGGGGGCGGTGTCGGTCATGGAAACACGCTGTCGAAGGAAGGAATGAGGGACGCCGCCCCGGCGACGGCTTCGGTGTCGATTCGGTCGAGCGTGGGAATCTCGGCCAGCACGCGGACCTTGCCGAACCGCTCGATGGCGGCGCGGTTGCCGGGGTTGGGGGGGCCGTTCAGCACCACCCCGGCCACCGCCAGCCCGCGCGCCCGCAGCGCCTCCAGGCTCAGCAGCGTGTGGTTGATGGTGCCCAGCGTGCTGCGCGCCACCAGCACCACCGGCAGGCCGAAGCGGGCGATCAGGTCGATGATGAAGACGTCCTCCGTCACCGGAACCAGCAGCCCGCCGGCCCCCTCCACCACCAGCGGACGGTCGGTGTCGGGCAGGGCCAGGGCGTCGGGGTCGATGGCGACGCCCTCCAGTTCCGCCGCGGCGTGGGGGGACAGCGGCTCGGCCAGGGCGTAGGCCGGCGTGTGGACACGCTCCGGGGGCAGGGCGGCGAGGGCGGCGACGGTGGGCGTGTCGCCGGCCTCGTCCTTCAGGCCGGTTTGCAGCGGTTTCCAATAGGCGGCGCCCCAGGCCCGCGCGAGCACGGCGGACACCAGCGTCTTGCCGACGCCGGTGTCGGTTCCGGTGACGAACACCCCGTTCGGGCGGGCGCCGTCCTTGCGGAACAGGCCGTAGGCGATGTGGTGGGTCATGGTCACTCCTTCCGGGCGTTCGAGCCGGCGCAGCACGCGGCGCAGCGCGCCCGGCGGCAGGGGGCGGCGGCCCTCCGCCGGCAGATGGGCGCCGATGCCCTTCAACTCGGCGAGGAATTCCAGCCCGTCGGCGTGACGGCGGAGCAGCCGCTCCTCCTCCACCGATCCGCGGCCTCCGGCGGGCCACAGCCGGTCGAGGTCATGGCGGGTGGGGTAGGTGGGCACTCCGGCCTCAAGCCCCAGCGCGTGGTGGGCCTCCCGCCACTCGCGGAAGCTGTCGGCGGCAAGCGTGGCAATGGCGATGCGCCCTCCCGGCGCCAGCAGCCCCACCCAGTGCGCCAGAGCGGTGGCGGGGTTACGGAACCATTGCAGGGCGAGGCTGGAGACGATGAGGTCGAAGGGGCCGTCGAGGTCCGGTTGTTCCCCGTCCACGATCCGGAACGCTGAGTCGGTCGGGTTGCCCAGCGTGGCGCGGCAGCGCGCCAGCATGTCCGGCGACAGGTCGGTGAGCAGCCAGTCCGCCGGCCCGATCCGCTCGCGCAGGGCGCGGCTGAGGAAGCCGGTGCCGCAGCCGATCTCCAGCACGCGGGGGCGGGCCGGCAGGGGCAGGCAGGCGACGCGCTCCGCCAGACGCTCCGCCGCGGCGCGCTGCACGGCGGCGTGCTCCTCGTAGCCGGGGGCGGCCTTGCCGAAGGCGGCGGCGATGGCGGCCTTGCGCGGGTCGGTGGTCATGCGGCCAGTCCGGCGGCGAAGGCGGCGATCCGTTCCGCGCACCAATCCGGTGCCGTCAGCGGCAGCAGATGCCCGCCTTCGGGGTGCCATCCGACGTCAATTCCGGCGAGCGCCTGTTCGGTCATGGCCGGCGGGACGATGGGGTCCTGCGCCCCCGCCAGGGCCAGCGCCGGGCCGACGAGCGCCGCGCGGGCGTCCCAGTCGCGCAGCGCCCGCAACGCCGCGCCCAGCCGGGCCGCATCCAGCCCCTCGGGCCGTGGAGCCTCGACGCCGCAGCGGTGCAGGAAGTCGCCGGTCACCGCTTGCGGCGCGGCGTCGAAGCGCGCGACCATGCGGTCCAGCAGCCGGCGCGGCGTGGCGGGGGCGAAGCCGTCGCCCTCGGCGAAGCGGGGAAAGCCGTTGACCAGAACCAGCCCGTCCCAGGCGAAGGGCCGTTCGTGCAGCAGCCACAGCCCCCCGAAGGAATGGCCGACCGCGACGACGGGGCGCCCTGCGGCAATCATAGGAAATGACGGCGGGCCGTAGAAGCCGAGATCCACCGCCACGCTCTCAGCGTCCGGCAGGGCAGCGCGCACCGCGTCCCAGACCCTGGGGCCAAAACCCCAGCCATGGACGAAGACGAACAGCGGTCCGGTCATCGCGGGCTCCAGGCATCGGCGACCGCACCCGTCAACGCGTCCATGTCGGCGTCCGTGTGGGCGGCGGACAGGGCGAAGCGCAGGCGGCTGGTGCCCGGGGGGACGGTCGGCGGACGGATGGCGATGCCCAGGATGCCGTGTTCCTCCAGCCGCCGGCTGAGCGCCAGCGCGTCCTCCTCCGCCCCGACGATGGCCGGGACGATCTGCGTGCTCGACCCCGCCGTGGCGATGCCCAGCCCGTGGAAGGCGGCGCGCAGCCGCTCCGCCATAGCCTGGAGCCGGGCGCGCTCGGCGTCCAGGGTCGGAACGAGGTCGAGCGCCGCGTCCATCGCTCCCAGAACGGCGGGCGGCAGAGCGGTGGCGTAGATCAGCCCGCCGCAGCGGTTCACCAGATAGTCGCAGAGCGCCCGGGACCCCGCCACATAGGCGCCGAAGCCGCCCAGCGCCTTGCTGAAGGTGCCCATGGCGAGGTCCACGCGCCCCTCGCCCAGCGCCGCCAGCCCCATCCCGCGCGGGCCGAGCACGCCGGTCGCGTGCGCCTCGTCGAGGAACAGGACGGCGCCGTGCCGCTCCGCCAGCGCGGCGAGCGCCGGCACGTCGGCGCGGTCGCCGTCCATGCTGAAGACGCTTTCCGTCACGATGAAGCGCGCGCCCGGCTCGCCCGCGCGCTGGGCCAGCAGGGTTTCCAGATGGCCGAGGTCGTTGTGGCGGAAGCGGATCTGCCGCACCCCGGCGGCGGCGCAGCCATGGTGCAGGCTGGCGTGGTTCAGCCGGTCGGTGAAGACCAGCGCGTCGCCGCCCAGAAGCTCCCGGTCGAACAGCGCCGGCAGCACCGCGGCGTTGGCCTGCCAGCCGGAATTGAACAGAAGCGCCGCCTCCGTCCCCTTCAGCCGGGCGAGCTTCGCCTCGACCGCCGCGTGGATCTCCAGCGTGCCGCAGACGAGGCGCGACGCCGTGGCTCCCGCCCCCCAGCGCCCCGTCCAATCACGGGCGCGCTCCACCAGCAGGGGGTGGGAGGCGAGGCCGAGATAATCGTTGCTGGAGAAGTTCAGCAGCGTCCGCCCGCCGCGCCGGATGCGCCCCGCCCCCTCCGGGCGCACGGGCAGCAGGTGGCGCCGCGTGTGGCGCCCGTCGAGGCGGTCGAGATGCTGGCGGAACAGAGGGTCGAGCAGGGACATGATGCGGGCGTGATAGCAGAGCGCGCCGCTGGGGTGAAAGGTCCGAATAGCACGGGTGCCCCGGCGCTCCGGCGGGCGTAGACTGCGTGGCCATGCCGCCCGACCCGCCATTCCACGACCGCCCCGATGCCCTGCCGCCCGTGCCCGGCGCCTACGCGCTGCTGGTCGCGCTGGACCGGGACCTGCCGCTTCGCCTGCCCGGCAAGCCGGAGCGCGTGCTGGTGCCGGGCCGCTACCTTTATTGCGGCAGCGCGCGCGGGCCGGGAGGCCTGCGGGCGCGGGTCGGGCGCCATTTCCGCCGGGGGAAGCCCGAGCGCTGGCACATCGACCGGCTGACCGCGGCCGGCCGGATGCTCGGCGCCTGGATCGTTCCCGGCGGCGACGAATGCGCCCTGGTGGCGGCGCTGTCCGGCCTGCCGGTGCCGGTTCCCGGCTTCGGCAGCAGCGATTGCCGCCGCTGCGCCAGCCACCTGCTGCATTGGCCGGACGGGACGCCAATCGCGCTGCCCGGTGCGCCCGCCCGGTGCGTCTGATTTGAGGATCTGGATGGCCCCCGGCTTGGCAATTGAGGCGAATTGCTTGGTATGACCATCCTCCAAGGGTTATAGTCTCCCGTCATCGGGAGGCGCATGAAGACATCGATCCACAACCGCCGGGCCCACAGCCGCCGAGATGTCCTCCGGGCTTTCGGAGGCGCTTTCGGGGCCGCGGCCATGCTTCTGGCGGCGCCCCGGGCGTCGGGGCAATCGGCACCGTCCGCCCTTGGATCGCCCGACCTGGGCGTCGGCGTCCTCTATTGCGGCGACCGCGCGGATTTCGGTTTCAACCAGGCCCACGCGGAGGCCGCCCGCGCCCTGACCGGCCTGCCCGGCCTGCGGCTGGAGGAGCGCGATCACGCCGCCGGCGCTCTGGCCGCCACGGCGGAGGAGCTGGTCGGTCCCCAGGGCTGCCGGGTCCTCATCGTCACCGCCGCGGGCGACGCCCTGCCGGGGCTGCTGGCCCAGGCCGACGCCCACCGCGACACGGTGTTCCTGTTCTCCGACGCGCCGCTGGACCGCGACCGTCTCCCGATCAACACCGGCTTCTTCGAAGGCTATCTGGAGGAGGCGCAGCACATCTCCGGCCTTGTCGCCGGCTACGCCAGCCGGGCCAAAACGATCGGCCTTGTCGCCTCCCATCCCGCGCCGGACGTGTTGCGCTGCGTGAATGCCTTCGCGTTGGGCGCCCGGCGCGCCGATTCCGCCGCCGCGCTGCGCGTCGCCTTCGTGGGCGAGGCGGCGACGCCGCGGCAGGTCGCCGAGGCCGCCCGCGCGCTGGCCGACGGCGGCGCCGACGTGCTGGCCGCCCAGCTCGACGGGGCGCGCCCGGTCTGCGAGGTGGCGGAGGCGCACGGCATCCTGTGCTGCGGCCTGCACACCGACCTGTCGGCCTTCGCGCCGCAGGGGCTGCTGACCGGGGCCGAATGGGCCTGGGAGAAGGCCTACGCCGAGGCGGTCGCGCTGATCGCCGCGGGCAAGCCGTGGAAGCATCTCCGCCAGGGCGGTTTCGACCAGGGCTTCGTGCGCAACACCGCCTACGGTCCGGCGGTGGGGGTGGAGGCGCGGGCGCACGCCGACGCGGCGCGGATGCAGCTCGCCAACGGCAACGCCGCGGTCTTCCGCGGGCCGATCCAGGACAACACCGGGCGGACGGTGGTCGCCAAGGGCCGGGCCCTGCGCGGCGGCGACCCGGCGCTTGGCCGCATGGTCTGGCTGGCCGACGGCGTCACCGAGGTCGGGCGCTAACCTCTCCCCAAAGCGGATTTTTATTCGCTTTGGACTCATATGGCCTCAATTGCCGGCCGCGCTTCGGCCGCATGGGCGGCCGGGACCGCCGTCGCGGTCCTGAGCGGACTGCATTCCGCTTCACCGGCCCGAATCGCCGGTCCAGCCGCAGGCGGCCAGGGCGTCCCGCATGTGCGGCGGGGGCGGCGCCACGGCGGTGACCGGCTCGCGGTCGAAGGCCATGGTGAAGGTCACCGTCCGCGCCAGCAGATGCAGGTTTCCCGGCGGCACCCGCACCGGACCGTAATAGGGCTCGCCGACCAGCGGGCAGCCGATGGCCGCGCTGTGGACGCGGAGCTGGTGGGTGCGCCCGGTGCGCGGCCGCAGCTCCAGCCAGGCCCGCCCGTTGCCGGTTCCCAGCACCCGATACTCGGTGAGGGCGGGCTGGCCGGTGGGGTGCGTCACGATGTTCCAGGCGCCGGGGATCAGCAGTTTCAGCAATGGGAAGTCGATGACCCCCTCCGCCTGCTCCGGGACGCCCTCGCTGACCGCCCAGTAGGTCTTCTCGACATGGCCGGCGGCGAACATGTCGCCCAGCCGCTTCAGCGCCCAGAGCGACCGCCCGAGCACGAGGCAGCCCGCCGTGTCGCGGTCCAGCCGGTGGGCCAGCCGCGGCGGCGTTCCGTCCCCCTCCGCCAGGAAGGGCAGGTAGAGGTCGAGATGGTCGGTGATCCGCCCGGCCTTGTGCACGGCCAGCCCGGCGGGCTTGTCGATGATGAAGACGTCCGCATCCTCGTGCAGGATCCGGGCGCGCAGCGTGGCGGGGGTGAAGGTGGGACCGGCGTCGCTCATGGGCGCACCCAAGCACGGCGAGGGGAGAGGGGCAAGCCCGCCGGCGGTGCTGCGCCGCGGAACCACATCGCCGCGCGGCCTGTTGCCCAGACAGCGGCGCTTCCAACCTGACCGGCGACCTGTCCGGGCGCGCATGTCTGGACCCACGCCGCCACGCCGCCCATCTTACGGAATCACGAAACACCGCGCGAAGGGATACGGGCGATGGGGGAACGCGACAATCTGCCGGCGCAGCAGCGGTCCACCCAGACCGAGGTGGACGATTTCCTGCGCCGCGTGGCGACCCTCCCGCGCGCGCCGGGCGGTCCGCGCGGGCGGCTGATGTTCGCCATGGACGCCACGGCCAGCCGCGAGCCGACGTGGGACCGCGCCTGCCAGATCCAGGGGGAGATGTTCCAGGCGACCTCCGCGCTGGGCGGGCTGGACATCCAGCTCGTCTATTACCGGGGGTTCCGGGAGTGCCAGGCCAGCCCGTGGGTCGGCAACGCGCAGGACCTGCTTCGGCGGATGACCGCGGTGTCCTGCATGGCCGGCCAGACCCAGATCGCGCGCGTGCTGGGGCACTGCATCAAGCAGACGCGGGACCGCAAGGTCAACGCGCTGGTCTTCGTCGGCGATTGCATGGAGGAGGACGTCGATCATCTCGCCCATCAGGCGGGACAGTTGGGTCTGCTCGGCGTGCCGGTCTTCATCTTCCACGAGCGGGGGGACCTGATCGCCAAGCGCGCCTTCCAGACCATCGCGCGGCTCAGCGGCGGCGCCTATTGCCCGTTCGACGGCTCGTCGGCCCAGCAACTGCGCGACCTGCTGAGCGCGGTCGCCGTCTACGCGGCGGGCGGCCGGGCGGCGCTGGAGCATTACAGCCGCGGGCGGAGCGACGCGGTGCGGCTGCTCACCAGCCAGCTCGGGAGCGGTCAGGGAGGACGCGGAGACCAAACCCATGCATCATAGGGCAGGATTCGGCTAGAAATGGGGCAGAGCGGGATGTTTGGGTTTTTTCTCCTGGGCATCGCTCTGGTGGCCGGCCTTGCCATGCTGGCCCGTGTCTTCGTGTCCGCAGACCCGCGTGCGCTCGCCACGGCGGTGCGCTATGGCGGGATCGCGCTGGCGGCCGTGACGGTCGTCGTGCTCACCCTGACCGGGCGGCTGGGCACCGCCATGATGCTGGGGGCGCTGGCCTTCCCGCTGCTGACGCGCTGGCGGACGCTGCGCGACGCCTTCCGCCCCTCGTCCTACGGAGCGGCAAGCGGCGGGCAGACCTCGCAGATCGAGACGCTCTATCTGCGGATGACCCTGCAGCACGACAGCGGGGCGATGGCGGGGGAGGTCCTGCACGGGCCATGGCGCGGGCGGACGCTGGAGTCGCTGACATTGGAGCAGGTGCTGGCGCTTCTGGCGGAGTGCCGGCGTGACGATCCGCAATCGGCCGCCGTCCTGGAGGCGTGGCTGGAGCGTTCCCATCCCGGCTGGCAGACGGCCGGGGAGCAGTCCGCGGGGGCGTCAAACAATTCCGGTTCGAAGGACAATGGCGGCGGTCGCGGCGGCGGTTCTATGACCCGTGACGAGGCCTATGATATTTTGGGGTTGTCGGTTGGCGCCACACCCGAACAGGTAAAGGACGCCCACCGAAGGCTGATGATGAAAGTGCACCCAGATCATGGGGGGTCCACCTATTTGGCGGCCAAGATCAACCAAGCGAAGGATTTGCTGCTGCGCAACTAACCTTTTGCCGGGTTACGGAAGGGGAGTTGCGTCACCGAATTGCCTGTGGCAGAAAGCTGGACGAGCGTTTTGCAAAGCTGCGAATCGTCTCCATATTCGAAGTATTTCCTCAAGCAACCACAAGAGAACCCCAATGCGAAAGCCTGTGCGCAAGGTGGTGTTCCCCGTCGCCGGTCTCGGTACGCGTTTTCTGCCGGCGACCAAGGCGATTCCAAAGGAAATGCTGCCTTTGGTCGACCGGCCTCTGCTTCAGCATGCCGTGGAAGAGGCGCGGGCCGCCGGCATCGAGGATTTCGTGTTCGTCACGGGCCGCAGCAAGCGCGCCATCGAAGACCATTTCGACACCGACACGGAACTGAACCGCACCCTTGAGGAGCGCGGCAAGCAGGACGCCCTCGATGTGGTGCGCCACAGCGAGATCGCGCCGGGCCGCTGCTTCTACACGCGCCAGCAGGTCCCGCTGGGCCTCGGCCACGCGGTGTGGTGCGCGCGGGCGGTGATCGGCAACGATCCCTTCGCCATCGTCCTCCCCGACGACTTCGTCCAGGGCGACACCCCCTGCCTGAAGCAGATGGTCGACGCCTACAACGAGGTGGGCGGCAACATTGTCGCCGTCGTGGACGTCCCGCGCGAGCGGACCAGCAGCTACGGCATCCTGGACGTGGAGAAGGACGACGGCCGTCTGGCCACCGTCCGCGGCCTCGTCGAGAAGCCGAAGCCGGAAGAGGCGCCCTCCACCCTGTCGATCATCGGCCGCTACATCCTGCAGCCGGAAGTGTTCGACCATCTGGAGAAGCAGCAGCGCGGCGCCGGCAACGAGATCCAGCTGACCGACGCCATGGCCAAGCTGATCGGCACGCAGCCCTTCCACGGCCTGCGCTTCGAAGGCACCCGCTACGATTGCGGCGACAAGGTCGGCTTCATCGAGGCCACGCTCGCCCACGCGCTGCGCCGTCCGGACATGGCGGACAAGGTCCGCGACATGCTGCGCAAGTACTGCTGACGCGGACGGCCCGCGGGGAGGGGCGCCGCCCCATCCCCGCGGGCCGGATGCTCGTCAACCGCCGGCGGCGGCCCGGCGGGGAGGCCGCGCGGCTTCCTCCGGCGGGGCGGAGCGGCGGAAGGTGCTGAGTTCGGGGATGCGGTTCACCGACAGGCCGGCGACCCGGCAGGGCACCACTTCCAACACCTGGAATCCCGCCTTGCGCGGGTAGCGGGCGCTGACGCGCTCGCGCACCTCCCGTTCCGTTTCGGCGGTCAGGAGGCAGCGGCGGATGCCCACCCAGCCGCGTTGCCCCGTCATCACCGTGGCGTCGCTCGGCACATGGCGCACCGCGGCCTCCCAGAACCGGCCCGGACGGGGTTCGGAGCGGTCGAAGACGTGATAGCGCACGACCGGCGCCGCCTGCCTCGCCTCCAACTCGTTCAAGGCGGCCTGCATGTCCTGCTCGGCCTTCAAGGCGCGCTTTTCGGCCTCGCCGTGCTTCTGAGCGACCTGGGAGTAGGCCGTGGCGATGTCCTCCACGTCCTTCCCCACCTCCTCCATCTTTTCGCGGATGCGCAGCTGGGCCTGCCGCAGACCTTCCAACTGCCGCCGCCAGTAGCGGTTGGACAGCACCGTCAGCACCATCAGCCCGAGGCTGAGATAGAGCATCATCCCGGTCATGCCGCCGCTCCCTGCGCGTCGGGGTCAGGGGCGTGGGCGAGCGGGACGACCATGGTCGGCAGGACGCCGTTCTTCACGGTGAAGGCGACGCGCGCCATCGCCGCCGCCTGATCGGCCGAATAGGTCCAGACATGGGCGACGTTCGTGTAGCTCCAGATCTGGCGGGCGAAGATCACGTCGCGCCGTTCGATGGAGGGGAATTCGTCCTGCACGGTCAGCCGGACCCAGAAGGCGCTGGCTTCCTCGCCGTCGCCCAGTTCGTGCACGAACTCCACCTTGGTGAGTTCCAGCGCCCGGATCTCCGACAGCGCCTTCTGCCGCCGCCCGTTGCATTCGGTGGTGCGGGCCTGGAAGGCGATCATTTCCTCCTGCCGCTGCTCCAGCTTGCGGGTCCATTCGCCCAGCGCCGTCTTCTTCCGGTCGTGCTGGCGCATCATCATGGTCTGGCGCGCCTTCTCCGACGTGATCTGCCCGACGTCGATGACGATGGACAGGCCGAGCGCCGCGGCGCTGGTGACCAGCAGAAGCATGCCCAGGAACTCGGCCGATAAAACCATTGGTGTGCCTTATGGTTGCGGCGGAAGCTTCGCGTCTCCTTTATTGAGGACCGGGTTTCACGGCTTGGCATTGCGGTATTCCGTCGCACGGCGCGCCGAATGCGGACAGGAATATGTCTCGCGGTTGCAACAAACGGTCGATCCGGCTGAATTCCATTGATCTTTTCGGACCCATGCGCAAGCGTTCGGCCACAATGTCGCAGTGCTTGGACACAGTCCTGAAATGTTGTGCCCCTCCGTTCGCAGGACTGCCATCTCCACCACTTGAATGGGAGCACCCATGCTGGACCTGATGACTCGCAGCGACGAGGCGCTGGACACCATCCGCCGCACCTTTCCGGTGGCGCTCGGCGACTACGCGATGCCCGCCGGAGGCACCGGTCTGGTGATCATCGACGAGGTGAAGGGGTTTGCCGCCGTCGGTTGCGGTCCGCTCGCCCCGGCGGCGCCGAACGCCCAGGTGGAGCGCATGATCGCCGAGACGGACCGCCTGGCCCGCCGCTTCGCCGGGGCCGGCTGGCCGATCTGCGTCTCGCTGGACCGCCACGACCCGGACAGGCCGGAGCCGCCCTATCCCCCGCATTGCCTGGTCGGCACCGGCCACGATGAACTGGTGTCCGAACTGGCCTGGCTCGAGTCGGAGCCGTCGGCGACCCTGATCGCCAAGGACTGCATCAATTTCTTCGTCGGCGCGACCGAGCTGGGCGCGGATGGCAAGGCCGGGCGCAACCGGCTGGTGGACTGGGTCAACGGCAACCGGCTGGCGTCGGTCGTCACGGTGGGCATCTGCACCGACGTGTGCGTGATGGACTTCGTCCTGACCCTGCTGTCCGCGCGCAACCACGGCATGATGCCGACGCTGAAGGACGTGGTGGTCT
Organism: Azospirillum formosense; assembly: GCF_040500525.1. Taxonomy (NCBI): domain Bacteria; kingdom Pseudomonadati; phylum Pseudomonadota; class Alphaproteobacteria; order Rhodospirillales; family Azospirillaceae; genus Azospirillum; species Azospirillum formosense. Next base: position 361,282 of record NZ_CP159405.1, read on the forward strand.
ATGAGCCGGGCTGCGCCACCTACGATCTCCCGGCGGAGACGGCGCGGGACCTCGGCCTTCCCGAGACCGCGGCGCATCCGCAGGAGCCGGCGCACCACATGGGGCTCTACATGATGGCATCGCGCGGCGCGCTGCTGGCCGACACGCTGCGCTGAAGTGCGGCGGATAAGGGCTTTCGCTTTTTCCAGGCGGCTCTGGTAACATCCCAGCGTGGCAAGGGTTCCGATCGTTCAACCGGCGTGCGATGCCGGCGCAAACGGCCGGACGGCGCGGAGACGTCGCACGTGGAAGAGCGATATCTGAGGGCGATCCGCAACGCGCTGGTCCGGCATCAGCAATGGCTGACGCGCGACCCGAGCATGAAGGGCCGTTGCGCCGACCTCAGCTTCCACAACCTGTCGGGTCTGGGCTTGCGCCGCATCAACCTCAGCAGCGCCAAGCTCAGCGGGGCGAACCTGAGCAGCGCCCGGCTGACCGGCGCCGACCTGTCGCGCACCGACCTGTTCGGCGCCGATCTGTCGAAGGCCGAGCTTTCCGGTGCGTCGCTTGAAAGCGCCGACCTGCGCGGCGCGCGGGTGGAGGGCGCCACGCTGGAGGAGGCCAACCTGCGCGGCGCCGACCTGCGCAAGGGCATGATGCTGGGGGCCGACGAACGCAAGCCGGCGGGCAACGCCGACGGCAGCACCACCTTCATCGGCTCCAAGATGGCCCGCGCCATCCTGTCCGACGCCCGTCTGGCGCAATGCGACTTTTCCGGCTGCGACATGGCCGGGGCGACCTTCTCCGGCAGCGACATGACCGGAACGATCCTGATCGGCGCCAACCTGATCGGCGCGGTGATGGAGCGGGTGGAGATGCAGGGTGCCCTGCTGTGCGGCGCCCGGCTGGACGACGAACTGCGCCAGACGCTGGAGCGGCGCGGCATCGACGTGGACGGCACCGGGCTGGTCAGCCTCGCCGGGCGGATGGCCGACAGCATTTCCGCCCACCAGCTCTGGGTCGAGCGCAACGCCGCCGCCGGCCTGCGGCTGGAGATGCAGCGCGTCGACCTGCGCGGCTACAACTTCGCCAACCAGCTTCTGGCCGGTTGCGTGATGCGCTTCTGCGGGTTGCGCGGGGCGGATTTCTCCGGGGCGAAGCTGGTGATGGCGGATCTGTCCTACTGCGACCTGCGCGAGGCGGACTTCACCAGCGCCGACCTGTCCGGCTGCAACCTGCGCGGGGCGAATCTGGCGGGGGCCAAGCTGTGGCGGGCACGGCTGCGCCCGGTGGACCTCGCCGGGGACGGCAGCCGCCTGTGGCCGACCAACCTCGCCGAGGCCAGCCTGACCGGTGCCGATCTGCGCGACACCAGCCTCGCCCGCGCGATCCTGCACGGCACCGACCTGACGCGCGTCCGCGCCACGGCGGAAACGCTGCGTGGCGCCGACCTGAGCTTCGCCGTCGGGGTCGAGCCGCAATACGCCTGAGTGGGGCGCCTACACGGCGTCCGCCACCCGGATGCGGCCCTCGATGATGGCCGCGCGCGCCTCCTCCAGCCGGTCCCTCATGGCGGCGGTGACCAGCGCGCGGTTGTGGTCGTCCAGCGCGCAGTCGACGCCGCGCTCGGCCAGCCCCAGGGCGCGCGGACCGGGGGTCCAAGCGCCGCTGCGCCCCTCCGCGAAGGCGCGCTCCACCGCCAGATCCACCCGCTTCAGTATCGAGGTCAGGATGGTGCCCGGGTAGAGGTGGTTCTGGTTGCTGTCCACCTCGATGGCGAGGCGCCCGCCGTCCTTGGCCGCCGCGAAGATCCCGAAATTGGACACGCCGGCCCCGGCGAACACCACGTCGGCGCCGCGCTGGAACTGGGCCTTCGCCACCTCCGCCCCGGTGAAGGCGCCCTCGTTGAAGCTCTTGTCGAACTTCTGCCCCACCGCGTAGAGCAGCCCCGGCGCAAAGTCCTGCGCCCGCGCCGGAGCGGCGAGCGTGGTGAGGCCGGCGGCGCCCAGCGCCAGGACGGAACGGCGGGACAGCGGAGGCGTCATCGGACGGGCTCGGAGGTCAGGATTTCGGACACCAGCCCCGCGTGACGCGGCCGCAGCGGGGCGAGGGCCGGGCTGTCGGGCCGGGGCGGCTGGAGGACGAGCCGCGCGTCGGCGCGCCCGGTCGCGGCCAGGACCGCGCCGGGGAAGGCGGCGGCGGCGCGCTGCAGGGATTCGGTGAAGGCCTCGTCGGGAAGGCCGCTGTAGGGCGTCCCGTCGCCGTTGCGCAGATTCAGGAACAGCAGCGTGTCGCCAAAGGCGGTGTAGCCGCCGCCCAGCCCGTCCTGCTCCGCCGCGGCGGCGAGGAAAAAGCGCTGGGCGCGGTCCGGCGTCAGGCTGCCCGCGGGAAAGCGGACCAGGGCGTAGCCGGTGGCGCCGTCCGCGCTGTCGAAGTCCGCCACCAGGACGCTCTCCTGTTCGAGGCTCCAGGCGATGGCCCCGGCCAGCCGGTCGGCGGGCGCGTCCTCCAGCCGCAGGGTCATGTGGAGCGACGGGTTGGTCTGGAGCCGGTAGCCGCCCATCCGCAGATCGGTCACCGCGCCCGTTCCATCCAGGCCGGCGGCGTCGAGGATGGTGGGCAGCAGTTCGGTCCGGGCGCGCTCGGTCAGGCGTTGCCGCGCGTCGTAGGACGCGCCGGGCGGGGCGCCCGCCGGCACGGCCTCGAAGAACAGGTGCTGCGTCACCGCCTGCGCGAAGGCGGGCGCGGAGCCGAGGATCAGTGCGAGGGCGAGAGCAAGACGGCGCACCGGCCGGAACTCCCAGGCGAAAAGGGGCAAGCGCAGTCTAGACGCGAAGGGATATTGACGCATAGGTCAATTGAATGACGCATGCGTCTGGACGGCGCCCCGGGGATGTGTGGTAGCATGGCCGCCAACCGGCCGGCTGCGGCGGAAGAATTATGGGGAGGGAAGCGACATGACGGACGCGCGCACGCTGAAGGGCAAGACCCTGTTCATCACCGGCGCCAGCCGGGGCATCGGCAAGGCCATCGCGCTGCGCGCCGCCCGCGACGGCGCCAACGTCGTAATCGCCGCCAAGACCTCGGAACCCCACCCCAAGCTGCCCGGCACGATCTTCTCCGCCGCGGAGGAGGTCGAGGCCGCCGGCGGCAAGGGGCTGCCGATCCTCTGCGACATCCGCGACGACGCCCAGGTGGCCGAGGCGGTGGCCCGCACGGTGGAGCGGTTCGGCGGCATCGACATCCTGGTCAACAACGCCAGCGCGATCAGCCTGACCGGCACGCTGGACACCCCGCTGAAGCGCTGGGATCTGATGATGGGGGTCAACGGGCGGGGCACCTTCGCCTGCTCCCAGGCCTGCCTGCCGCATCTGCTGAAGGCCGAGAACCCGCACATCCTGACCCTGTCGCCGCCGCTGAACCTCAATCCGCGCTGGTTCCAGCACCACACCGCCTACACCATCGCCAAATACGCGATGAGCCTGTGCACGCTGGGCATGAGCGCCGAGTTCCGCGGCAAGGTCGGGGTGAATTCCCTGTGGCCGCGCACGATCATCGGCACGGCGGCCATCGCCATGCTGAAGGGCGCGGCCGAGTTCGACAATTGCCGCAAGCCGGAGATCCTGGCCGACGCCGCCCACGCCATCCTGACCCGCGACGCCAGGACCTGCACCGGACACTTCTTCATCGACGACGAGGTGCTGGCGGAGGAGGGCGTCACCGACTTGGAGCCCTACGCGGTCAAGCCGGGCGCTCCGCTGGCGCCGGACATCTTCCTGGATTGAGGGCCGTCCGAAGGACCCGCGCCGCGCCGGGGGTGGCCATGCCGGGGCTACCCCTTCCGCGCCCGTGAGCGCGCTTGATGCAGGGCAGCGTTCCCACGATATCACAAGCATCGGCCGCCGGTTTCGATTACACTGCGGTTTGTTTGCTCCCCAAATCGAAAGGGACCCTTTTCGCCGATCGGCTGATCCCCGGATTCAATCCGCCAACCGGCAAGTGTCCGCACGTCCCTTTCCAGTCTTGTTTGCATAGACCGTCCGGTTGGGGCGGAGCGGATGCTCGAACAGCGTCAAACACTGAGCTTGTCCCAGAACAATCGGTTCATTCCGGAGCTCTTATGACCATCGAGCTGCACACGTTCACTGTCACCCTGAATCAGTCGGAAGCAACGGCGTACAAGAGCATGGCCGAGCATCGGGCCTGGGTCCGCACCGCGGTGTCCGACCTGTCGGAGGTGCTGCGCACCGCCGGCATGGGCGCGGAGGCCCGCCTGCGCGGGCACGACCGCTGCGGTCACCTCGTCGTCGAGGCGACGGACACGGGTGCCGATTTCCTGCGCACCCTGCCGGCCATCGTCAGCGTGGAGGTCCACTGACCGGCGAAGCGCAACGGTCTGAGGGACGGTTTCAACGGGGGCCGGAGCGGAAACGCTCCGGCCCTTCCGCGTTCCAGGCGCCGTTGTTACAGCCCCTTCGTCGCGGCGTCCTTCAGCCGGTGCAGAAAGCGCTCGGCCCGGGCGAGTTCGCTCAGCTCCACATACTCGTCGGGCTTGTGGGCCTGCTCGATGTCGCCGGGTCCGCAGACCACGGCGGGGATGTTGGCGATGCTGGTGAACAGCGCCCCCTCCGTGCCGAAGGCCACCTTGCCGTGGCCGTTCTGCTCGGCGAGGTTCTTGACCAGCGTCACCTCCTCCGACTCCGGCGGGGTGTCGAGCGCCGGGCTGTCCGACAGGGTTTCCCAGGAGAATCCCGCCTCCGGACGGACGGCGCGCATCTCCGGTTCCAGCGTCCTGGCGAAGTCGCGCAGTTCCTTCAGCATCGGCGCCACGGGATGGTCGGCGAGGTGCCGGATCTCGAACTCGAAGGAGGCGTCGGAGGGCACGATGTTGCGGGCCGTGCCGCCCTCCATCACCCCGGTGTGCACCGTGGTGAAGGGCACGTCGTAATCGTAGTCGAACGGCCCCTGTTCGGCGAAGCGGCGGCCCATGCCGCGCAGGAAAGACACCAGCTCCGCCGCGTACTCCACCGCGTTCACCCCCTGCGGGGCGAGCGAGGAATGGCAGGCGTGGCCGTGGACGCGGCAGCGCATCGCCACCTTGCCCTTATGGCCGACGATCACCCGCATCCGCGTCGGCTCCCCGACGATGCACAGGCGCGGCTTGACCGCCATCCCGGCAAGCCGGGTCAGCAGGCCGGGCACGCCGAGGCAGCCCAGCTCCTCGTCATAGGAGAAGGCGTAATGGACCGGGGTCGTCAGGTTGGCGGCCAGGAAATCCGGCGCCATGGCCAGCGCCGCCGCGATGAAGCCCTTCATGTCCGCCGTGCCGCGTCCGAACAGTTTGCCGTCGCGCTCGGTCAGGGTGAAGGGATCGCTGGACCAGTCCTGGTCGTCCACCGGCACCACGTCGGTGTGGCCGGACAGGCAGACGCCGCCGCGGTCCATCGGGCCGATGGTGGCGTAGAGGTTGGCCTTGGTCCGCTCCTCGTTGAACACCAGCGTGCTGGACACCCCCAGCGCCGCCAGATGGTCGCGGATGTAGTGGATCAGGTCGAGGTTGGAGTTGCGGCTGGTCGTGTCGAAGGCGATCAGGTCGCGCAGCAGCTCCAGCGTGCGCGGGCTGCACGCGGATGGGCCGGCGGGATCGGGTGAGGGCATCATGGACCTGTGGTTTCGTTCAGATGGCAGGCGGACCAGCGCCCGGGCGCGATCGCGCGCAGGGCCGGGCGTTCCGCCGAACAGCGTGGCATCGCGTGCGGGCAGCGCGGATGAAAGGCGCAGCCCGACGGCGGGTCGAGGGGCGATGGAATCTCTCCGCGGATCGGCGCGAACCGCCGCTTCTCCACGGACACGCGCGGCGCCTCGTCCAACAGCGCCTTGGCATAGGGATGATTGGGTTTGTCGAACAGCTCCGGTGTCGGGGCCAACTCCACGATCCGTCCAAGATACATGATCGCGGTGCGGTCGGAAATGTGTTCCACGACGCCCAGGTCGTGGCTGATGAAGAGATAGGTCAGCGACAGCTCTTCGCGCAGGCGCATGAACAGGTTGATGATCTGCGCCTGGATCGACACGTCGAGCGCCGCCACCGATTCGTCGCAGACCAGCACGTCCGGCTTCACCGCCAGGGCGCGGGCGATGCCGATGCGCTGCCTCTGCCCGCCGGAGAACTGGTGCGGGTAGCGCCGCAGATAGGCGGGGTCCAGCCCGACCTGCCGCAGCGTCGCGGCCACATACGCCTCCGCCTCCCGCCGCGGGACCAGCCCATGGACCACCGGCGCCTCGCCGACGATGTCGGCCACGCGCAGGCGTGGGTTGAGCGAGGCCATGGGGTCCTGGAAGACCATCTGGATCTTCAGGTTGGCGTGATGGCGGTCGGCCAGGGACAGGTCCCGCAGGTCGCGGCCACGCCAGCGCAGGGTGCCGGCGCTCGGCGGCAGAATGCCGGCGACCATGCGGCCCAGCGTGCTCTTGCCGCAGCCGGACTCGCCGACCAGCCCGACCACCTCGCCCTCGGCGATGGACAGGTCCACGCCGCTGACCGCCTGCACCGCACGGTCGTCGATGGCCGCCCCCAGACGGCGGGCGAAGCGCTCCACCACGTCCAGCTTGCGCGAGAAGCGCTTGGTCAGGCCGTCCAGCTCCAGGATTGGGGCGGCGATGGATGCGGACGTCATGCGGCGTCTCCCTGCGCTTCGGCCCCGACGGGATTCCAGCAGCGCCAGGCGCGGCCCTCCCGCTCGCCGCTCAACTCCGGCATCACGGTGCAGGCTCCGGTGGACCGGTCGCAGCGTGGGCGGAAGGCGCAGCCCTCCGGCAGGTCGAGAACGGAGGGCGTCATGCCGGGGATGGAGCGCAGCGGCACGCCGCGCCGGTTGCGGCTGGGCACCGACTCCAGAAGGCCGCGGGTGTAGGGGTGGCGCGGGTTGCCGATGATCTCCGCCACCGTCCCGGTTTCCACCACCCGGCCGGCGTACATCACAGCCACCCGGTCGGCCAGCGCCGACACGACGGCCAAGTCGTGGGTCACCCAGATCAGCGCCGTCCCCGTCTCGCGGCAGAGCTTCTGCACCTCGAAGAGGATCTGCGCCTGGATGGTGACGTCGAGCGCGGTGGTCGGCTCGTCGGCGATGATCAGGTCGGGGGAGTGGAGGAGGGCGATGGCGATGGCCACGCGCTGGCGCATGCCGCCGGAGAACTGGTGCGGGTAGGACATCAGCCGCTCGTCGGGCGAGGCGATGCCGACGCGAGCCAGCGCCCGGCGCGAACGTTCCCACGCCTCCGCCCGGCTGACCGTTTCGTGGGCCCGCACGGCTTCGACCATTTGGGTGCCGATGCTCAGCACCGGGTTCAGCGTCATCATCGGGTCCTGGAAGATCATGGCGATGCGCCGCCCGCGGATGGCGCGCAGCCGCTTCTCCCCGGCGGTTACCAAATCTTCCCCGTTGAACAGCACCCGCCCACCGACCACCCGCCCCGGCGGATCGACGAGGCCGAGGATGGATTGCCCGGTCACCGACTTGCCGGAGCCGGACTCGCCGACCAGCCCGAGGATCTCGCCGCGGGCGAGGTGCAGGCTCACCCCGTCCACCGCCTTCACGGCACCGGCGCGGGTGAGGAAATGCGTTTTCAGCTCTTCCACGCGCAGCAGGGGTTCGGTCATCGCGTGCCCCTCCTAATGGTTCAGGCGCGGGTTGAGGACATCGCGCAGCCGGTCCCCGACCAGATTGATCGCCACGATGGTGACCAGCAGGGCGAGGCCGGGAAACAGGCTGACCCAGTAATCGCCCGAGAGCATGTACTGGTAGCCCGACGCGATCAGCATTCCCAGCGACGGCTGGGTCACCGGCACGCCGACGCCGAGGAAGCTCAGCGTCGCCTCCAGCGCGATGGCGTGGGCGACCTGCACCGTCGCCACGACGATCAGAGGCGGCAGGCAGTTGGGCAGCAGGTGGCGCATCATGATCCGCCGGTGGGGCAATGCCAGGCATTGCGCGGCTTCGATGTATTCCTTACGCCGCTCCACCAGGGCGGAGCCGCGGATGGTGCGGGCGTAGTAGGCCCACTGCACGGCGGCCAGCGCGACGATCACCTTGTCCACCCCCTTGCCCAGCAGGGCCAGCAGGATCAGCGCGATCAGGATGGCCGGAAAGGAGAGCTGGATGTCGACCAGCCGCATGACCAGCCCGTCCACCCGGTCCCCCGCGTAGGCGGCGAGCAGCCCCACCGCCACCCCGACGGCGAGCGCGATTAGCGTGGCGACCACCCCGACCAGCAGGCTGGTGCGCAGCCCGAAGACGATGGCCGACAGCATGTCGCGCCCCTGGTCGTCGGTGCCCAGCCAGTAGGTCCAGCCGCCGCCGCCCAGCGATCCCGGCGCCATCATGCCGTCGAGGATGTCCAGCTGCGCGAGGTCGTAGGGGTCCTGCGGCACCACCCAGCGGGCGAGCAGGGCGGCTAGCACGATCAGGACCAGCATCACCAGCCCCGCCAGCGCCGTGCGCGACCGCGCGAAGTCCCGCGCCAGCCGCAGGAAAGGCGTCTCGACCGCCGGGGCCTTGGCAATGACGCCGCTCATGCCCGCCCCCCGCCCAGCCGGATTCGCGGGTCGAGCAGCGAATAGACCAGATCGACGATCAGGTTGATGACGACGAACAGCAGCACCGTCACCAGCAGGTAGGCGATCACCACCGGCCGGTCGAGTTGCAGGATGCTGTCGATCAGCAGCTTGCCCATGCCCGGCCAGGCGAAGACCGATTCCGTGACCACCGAAAAGGCGATGACGCTGCCCAGTTCCAGCCCCAGGACGGTGACCACCGGGATCATGATGTTCTTCAGGATGTGCACCCCGACCACCCGCGCCGGCGCCAGCCCCTTGGCGCGGGCGAACTTCACATAGTCCTGCAAGGCGACCTCCCGCGTGCCGGCGCGGGCCAGACGGATGACCAGCGACAGCTTGAACAGGGCCAGATTGACGGCGGGCAGGATCAGATGGGCCAGCCCGTCCGCGGTCAGGAAGCTCCATTGCACGCCGAACAGGCTGGCCGTCTCGCCGCGTCCGCCCGCCGGCAGCCAGCCCAAAGTCACCGCGAAGGCCATGATGAGCATCATGCCCACCCAGAAGGTGGGCAGCGAGAAGCCGAGGATGGAGCCGGTCATGATGACCCGCCCGGCCAAGCTGTCCGGCTTCAGCCCGGCCCACAGCCCCAGCGGGATGCCCAGCACCACCGCCACCAGCATGGCGCAGACCGCCAGCTCCAGCGTCGCCGGGAAACGCTGGAGAACGAGTCCGAGCGCCGGCACCCCATGCACGAAACTGGTGCCGAGGTCGCCGCCGAGCGCGCTGTCCACGAAGCGCAGGAATTGCTCGTGCATCGGCTTGTCGAGCCCCAGCCGCGCGATGGCGGCGGCGCGCTCGAACTCGTCGGCCTCCGGGCTGATGAGCACGTCGATGGGGTTGCCGATGGCGAAGATGCCGGCGAAGACCAGCACCGACATCGCCACGACGACGACCGCGCTCTGCGCCAGCCGCCGGAGGATGAAGACAAGCATGGATTTAGCCCCTTAGCCCTCTCCCCTCCGGGGAGAGGGTGGCCCGAAGGGCCGGTGAGGGGAATGCGCGTTGCGGAGCGTTCGGCAGAAGCGAACCCCCTCACCCTAACCCTCTTCCCGCTTTCGGCGGACCGAAGGTCCACCTGTCGCGTCAGCGCAAACTTCGTTTGCGCGTGAGCGGAGGGGAGAGGGGATGAACGCTCACTTCGCGGGGGTCACCTTCTGCGCCAGCGTGTACTGGTCGGCGCGCGGTTCGTAGCTCAGCCCCTTCTTCATGGCCCAGACCGTCACCTCGTAATGCAGCGGAATGATGATGTCGGCGTCCATCGCCCGCTTCACCGCGGCCTGGAGCAGCTTTTCCCGCTTCGCGTCGTCCACCGTCGTCAGCGCCGTGTCCAGCATCCCGTCCAGCTCCGGGTCGGAGTAGCTGGTGTAGTTGGTCGTGCCGTAGCCCTTCTCCTTGACCGGCGTGGCGATCAGCGCCTTCAGCGGCGACGACATCTCGCCCGAATCGGCGCCCCAGCCGGCCAGGAAGACGCTGTATTCCTGCTTGTTGCGCTTGGAGAAGAAGACGTTGGCGGTGGTCGCGTCGACCTGGGTCTGCACGCCGATGCGGGTGAACATCTGGGCGACCGCCTGGGCCACCTTGTCATCGTTGATGTAGCGGTCGTTCGGCGTGCCGAGGGTGAGCTGGAAGCCCTTCGGGTAGCCGGCCTCGGCCAACAGCTGCTTGGCCTTGTTGGCGTCGGTCGCGACGGTGACCTCCGGGTTGTTGCCATAGAAGCCGGCGGGCAGGTACTGGTTCGCCGGCTCCGCCACCCCCATCATGATGCGCTTCACGATGGCATCGCGGTCCACCGCCAGCGACAGCGCCTTGCGCACCTTCGGGTCCTTCAGCGGGTTCTTGCCGTCGGTGCCGGTGATGGTCGGCGGGGTGTCCTGGACGCCCAGCGCCAGATAGATCACGCGGTTCGACTGGGCGCGGGCCAGGGAAACGTTGGGGGCGGATTTCAGCCGCTCGATGTCCTGCACCGGGGGGGATTCGATCATGTCCACGTCGCCGGCCAGCAGGGCGGCGACGCGCGGCCCGTCGCTGGTGATCGGGCGGAAGACCACCGTGTCCCAGGCCGGCTGCGGACCCCAGTAGTCTGGGTTGCGCTCCAGGATTTGGCGGTCGCCCTTGGTGTAGGACTTGTGCTTGAACGGCCCGGTGCCGATCATCAGCGAGCCGTCGTTGAAAGCCTGGGTGGTCGGCCAGGAGTCGGCCTTGCAGCCCGCCTTGTCGAAGGTGACGGCTTCGCCGCCCGCCGCCTTGGCCGAGATGATGCCGAAGGTCGACAGCTCCACCGGCAGAAGCGGGTAGGGCTTGCCGGTCTTGATGACCAGGGTGTGCGGGTCCGGCGCCTCGATCCCCGCGATGCCCTTGGTGTAGACGGTGAAGGAGGACGGGCTGTTGGCGACGTTCGGGATGCGGCAGACCGTGTAGACGAAATCCTGCGCGGTGAACTCGGTGCCGTCGTGGAACTTCACGCCCTTGCGCAGCTTGAATTCCCAGGTGGTTTCATCGACGGCGCGCCAGCTTTCCGCCAGTTCGGGCTGGAGACGCATCTTGGCGTCCATGCTGACCAGCGATTCGAACACATGCTTGCGGGCGCGCGTGTTGGGGCCGAGGTTGTGGTAGTGCGGGTCGAGGGCGCTCGGCTCCGCCGAGGTGCCCACCGTCAGGGTGGCGGCCCGCGACGGCGTCGGGGCCGCGGCCAGCAGGGCCAGGCAGGCCGCCGCCGGCAGGGCTCGTTTCAAGGTTCCGGAACGCAGCACATCCGCAAGACGCCGACCACGCCCATGCCGATCACGTAAGGCCATCCCTCGTCCCCCTGATTGTACGTTTGAAGTGTACCCGTAAAGCAGGCTCCCAGCCCTTTGGACCGCCGTTTCTGCGGCCCGATTCTTGTCGTTCGGCTCGCCGCATGCGGGGCGGCGGCACGTCTGTGTTCAACGATCAGACCGTGAAACCATTGGTCTGTCAACAGGGTCCGGTCTTCTGACCTATCCGGTTTTTCCCGATGGAAAGCTTTGGCAAACGGCTCCGGACGGGGCAGGATCGCTTCACCCGAAAACGCCAACGACAAGAGAGCGAGGGGATTAGAGATGAAGACCTGCCAATCCTTCTACATCGGCGGCGCCTGGACCGAACCCGCGGCGGGCGCCACCGTGATGGAGGTGTTGAACCCGGCGACGGAGCAGGTGTCGGGCACCGTGGCGCTCGGCGGGCCGGAGGACGCGCAGCGCGCGGTGGCGGCGGCCCACGCCGCCTTCGACGGCTTTTCCCGCACCCCCCTGAACGAGCGGCTGGAGCTGCTGGCCGCCGTCTGCGCGCTCTTCGAGAAGCGCATGGACGAGGTGGCCGACGCCATCACCGAGGAGATGGGCGCCCCGCTGGCGGCGCTGTCCAAGCCAGCGCAGGCCTTCATGGGGCTGGCCCACTTCAAGACGGCGCTTGAGGCCGCCCGCGAGTACCCGTTCGAGCGGACCCGCGGCACCACCCGCATCCTGCGCGAGCCGGTCGGCGTCTGCGCGATGATCACGCCGTGGAACTGGCCGATCAACCAGATCGCCTGCAAGGTCGCACCGGCGCTCGCCACCGGCTGCACGATGGTGCTGAAGCCCAGCGAGTTCGCCCCCTATTCGGCCTGGATCTTCGCCGAGATCCTGCACGAGGCCGGGGTGCCGGCGGGCGTCTTCAACATGTTCTACGGCGACGGAGCGGTCGTCGGCCCGGTGCTGGCCTCGCACCCGCTGGTCGACATGGTGTCTCTGACCGGCTCCACCCGGGCCGGCGCGTCGGTGTCCCACAACGCCGCCGACAGCATCAAGCGCGTGTCGCTGGAGCTGGGCGGCAAGTCCGCCAACATCATTTGCGAGAGCGCCGACCTGACGAAGGCGGTGACCCACGGCGTGCGGTCGATGATGTCCAACACCGGGCAGAGCTGCAACGCGCCGTCGCGCATGTATGTCCCGGCCTCCCGCCTGGACGAGGCGGAGAAGATCGCCGCCCAGGTCTGCGCCCGTCTGGTGGTCGGCGATCCGCGCGGCGACCGCACCGGCGTCGGCCCGATCGCCAACCAGCGCCAGTACGAGCGGGTGCAGCGCCTGATCCAGGCCGGCATCGAAGAAGGCGCCTCCCTGCTGTGCGGCGGTCCGGGCCGTCCGGACGGTCTGGAGCGCGGCTTCTTCGCCAAGCCCACCGTCTTCAGCCGCGCCACCGACGGCATGACCATCATGCGCGAGGAGATCTTCGGCCCGGTCCTGACCATCCGTCCCTACGAGGACATCGAGGAGGCGATCCGCAGCGCCAACGACTCGCTCTACGGCCTGTCCGGCTACGTCTACGCCGGCACGGTGGACGAGGCTCGCGCGGTGGCGAAGCGGCTGCGCACCGGCATGGTGCATCTGAACGGTGCCTCCATCGACCTCGCGGCCCCTTTCGGCGGCTACAAGCAGTCGGGCATCGGCCGCGAGTGGGGCGAGGTCGGCTTCGAGGAGTTCCTGGAGACCAAGTCCGTCTACGGCAGCGAGCCGGCCGCGTAAGGGGCTGAGCCGGCGGTGAAATCCCCTCTCCCCTCTGGGGAGAGGGCTCAAAGCTTGGTTCCCTCACGCCTCCGCGGTCTTGGCTGCGGCGACGAACGCCTTCGCGTCGGCCTTGCCCAGCCCGTTGAAGAACAGGTTCAGCAGGACCGCCGCGATGGTGCCGAGAAGGATGCCGCTGTGCAGCAGCGGCGACAGGAAGGGCGGCATTTTCTGGAAGATTTTGTCGGCGACCAGCGGCACCATCCCCAGGCTGATGCTGATGGCGACGACGTAGATGTTGCCGCGGTTGGTCGTGTAGTCGACCTTCGCCAGGATCTTCACGCCGGTCGCCGCGACCATGCCGAACATCACCAGACCGGCCCCGCCCAGCACATAGGTGGGGACGGAGGCGACGACATGGGCCAGTTTCGGGAACAGGCCGAAGGCGACCAGGATGACGCCGCCCGCCACGCAGACCCAGCGGCTGCGCACCCCGGTGATCCCGACCAGCCCGACATTCTGCGAGAAGGAGGTGTAGGGGAAGGTGTTGAAGACGCCGCCGATCAGCGTGCCCAGCCCGTCCGTGCGCAGGCCGCGGGTCAGCTGCTCCGGCGTCACCGGGCGGCCGACCATCTCGCCCACCGCCAGGAACATGCCGGTGGATTCGATCATCACGACGATCATCACCAGCGACATGGTCAGGATCGACCAGAACTCGAACACGGGCATGCCGAACTGGAACGGGTGGATCACGTCCACCCACTTGGCCTGTCCCACCCCGTCGAAGCTGACCAGCCCCAGAACCATGGTCAGGGCGAAGCCCGCGACGATGCCCAGCAGGACCGAGATGTTCGCCAAGAAGCCCTTGGCGTATTTGGTCACCAGCAAGATCACCGCCAGCACGAACAGAGCGACGCCGAGATAGAGCGGGTCGCCGAAATTCGGGTTTCCAGCGCCGCCGCCGGCCCAGGTGATGCCGACCCGCATCAGCGAGATGCCGATGATGGCGATGACGGTCCCCGTCACCACCGGCGGGAACAGCGGCAGCAGGCGGCCGACCAGCGGGGCGGCCAGCGTGGCGAGGACGCCCGCCCCGATCACCGCGCCGTAGATGCCCAACAGCCCCAGCGACGGGTTCCCCGCCATGGCGACCATCGGCCCGACCGCGGCGAAGGTGACGCCCATCATCACCGGCAGGCGGATGCCGAACTTCCAGAAGCCCAGCGTCTGGATCAGCGTGACGATGCCGCAGGCGAACAGGTCGGCGTTGATGAGCAGCGCGATCTGGTCCTTGGGCAGCTTCAGCGCGCCGCCGATGATGAGCGGCACGGCGATGGCCCCCGCGTACATCACCATCACATGCTGCATGCCCAGCGCCAGCAGGCGCAGCAGCGGAAGCTTCTCGTCAACCGGATGGGTTGGCTGTGATGACACCACCGACGACATGATCCATGACCTCCGCGAATGAACAGGCGCGAATTGCATGGTCCGTGCCACAACCGGCGGGGCGGAATATCCATGCGCGGCCCCGCAGATGTGCCGCGAAAGGCAGCGGTGTTCGGGAGGGGTGCTCAATCCTTAGGCAGCCCCATATACCCTCTCCCCAGAGGGGAGAGGGTTATTGCGCCGCAAGTGAAGGGGCTCGGGTCAGGGCCGCGCGCTGGACAGCGGCTGCGCGGCTTCCGCCACCACCGCCTTGCGGACGGGCAGGCCGGCGCCGCGCAGGGCTTCGGTGATGCGGTCGCCGTGGCCCTCGTCCTCCACCTCGATCAGCAGGGCGACCTCGGCGGACTTGACGGAGAAGGCGCCGAACAGGCGCTGGTGCTGCACGTCGATGATGTTGCCACCGCACTCCGCCACGATGCGGGCCACCTGGGCCAGCGCGCCGGGCTGGTCGGCCACGTCGATGTCCAGGTTGATCAGGCGGCCGTCGCGGGCGAAGCCGCGCATCAGAACGTTGGCGAGCGTGCGCGTGTCGATGTTGCCGCCCGACACGATCAGGCCGACCCGCTTGCCGCGGAAGCGCTCGGGGTGGAAGAGCAGGGCGGCCAGACCGGCGGCCCCGGCGCCCTCCGCCACGGTCTTCTCCACCTCGATCAGCATCGCGATGGCGCGTTCGATCACCGCTTCGGGCACCAGCACCACGTCGCAGCCGTTCTGCTTCAGAATGTCCATGGGCCGGTCGCCGACGTCGCGCACGGCGATGCCCTCGGCCACCGTCGGGCCGCCGACCTTGACCGGCTGCCCGGCGAGGCGCTGCGCGGCGGCGGGGTAGGTCTCCACCTCCACCCCGACGACCTCCAGGCCGGGCCGCAGCGCGCGGGCGGCGACCGCGGCCCCGGCGGCCAGCCCGCCGCCGCCCACCGGAATGGCCAGCGCGTCGAGGTCCGGCACCTCCGCCAGCATCTCCAGCACGACGGTTCCCTGGCCGGCGATCACCGCGTCGTCGTCGTAGGGATGGACGAAGACCAGACCGTCCCGCTTGGCGAGGTCGTGGGCGAAGGCCGCGGCCTCGGCCAGGGAATCGCCCTCCAGGATGACGGTGGCGCCGTGGTAGCGCGTGCGCTTGACCTTCACGAAGGGTGTGAAGCGCGGCATGACGATGGTCGCCGCGATGCCCAGCCGCTTCGCGTGGTAGGCCACGGCCTGGGCGTGGTTGCCCGCCGACATGGCGATCACCCCGGCCCGCCGCTCCTCCGGCGTCAGGTGCAGCAGACGGTTGGCGGCCCCGCGCTCCTTGAAGGAGGCGGTGAACTGGAGGTTCTCCAGCTTGACCCAGACCTCGGCGCCGGTGATCTGCGACAGGGTTTCGGAGCGCAGGAAGGGCGTGCGGCTGATGCGTCCGGCCAGCCGTTCGGCGGCGGCGTGAATGTCGTCGATGGTGACCGGCATGTCCTGTGCTTCCTCTACGAACCGCCCTTCCCAGGCGTACTGGAGACCGCACCGTACAGGTCCGGGCGGCGGTCCGCCAGATGCGTGCCGACACGGCGCAGGGCGGGGTCCAAATCGACGGTCAACAGCGTCTCCACGTCGCCGGCCCGCGCCAGCACCGATCCGTCCGGCGCCGCCACGCTGCTGAGCCCGCAATAGCGCAACGTCCCTTCGCTCCCGCAGCGGTTGGCGTAGGCGACGAAGAAGCCGTTCTCGAAGGCGCGGGCCGGGACGATGGTGGTGGCGACGATCTCGTAGGGCGCCATCAGCGCGGTCGGCACCAGCAGAACGTCGACTCCGGCCAGCGCGTGGCGGCGCACCAGCTCGGGGAATTCCACGTCGTAGCAGATCGCCACGCCCATCCGCATCCCGCCGACCTCGGCGGTCGGGAAGGCGTCACCGCCCGGCGCGAAGGAGCCTCGGTCAAGATCGCCGTAGAGATGGGTCTTGCGCTGGTTCAGCCGGGGCCGTCCGTCCGCCCCGATCAGCTGCGCGGCGTTGTGGACGGCGCCGTCCGCCCCGCGCTCCGGATAGCCGTAGAGGATGGCGATGCCGTGCCGCCGGGCCATCTCGGCGACCCGCACGGCCATCGGTCCGTCCGCAGGCTCGGCCAAGGCGCGCACCGCCTCCGCTCCGATGTCGTAGCCGGTCAGGCCCATTTCCGGCCCGACCAGCAGGGCGGAGCCGCGCCCTGCCGCCTCCGCCGCCGCCCCTTCCAGACGGTCGAGGTTGCGGTGCGGCGCACCGGGTTCCGCGTCCGCCTGGAACAGGGCCAGCCGCATGCGGTCAGCCTTGCTTCTGGCGGTTGGCGAGGGCGCGCACCGACAGGCAGAGGATTTCGAACAGCATCTGTGCGCCGGCGTGGGCGGTGTTGGTCGTCGCGTCGTACTGCGGC
Source organism: Azospirillum formosense (assembly GCF_040500525.1). Lineage (NCBI taxonomy): Bacteria > Pseudomonadati > Pseudomonadota > Alphaproteobacteria > Rhodospirillales > Azospirillaceae > Azospirillum > Azospirillum formosense. The sequence goes on from NZ_CP159405.1 coordinate 378,206, forward strand.
GCCACCTCCACCACGTCGCCGCCGATGATGTCCAGCCCGTCGAGCCCGCGCAGGATCGCCAGCGCCTCCCGCGTGGTCAGGCCGCCGACCTCCGGGGTGCCGGTGCCGGGGGCGAAGACCGGGTCCAGGCAATCCACGTCGAAGGAGACGTAGACCGGCCCGTCGCCCACCACCTTGCGCGCCGTCTCGATGACGCTGGCGATGCCGCGTTCCGGGATGTCCTCCGCGTGGATCACGGTCATGCCGCTGTCGTAGGAGAACTCCCACAGATACTCGGTGCTGCCGCGGATGCCGATCTGCACCGTGCGCTCCGGGTCCAGCACGCCGTCCAGAACCGCCTGCCGGAAGGGGCCGCCGTGGTGGAACTTGGCGCCCTCGTAGGGGCCGCCGGTGTCGCAATGGGCGTCGAAATGGATCATGCCCACCGGACGCTCGCGGCCCAGCGCCTTGAGGATCGAGTAGGTGATGGAATGGTCGCCGCCGACCGACAGCGGGATGACCCCCGCGTCCATCACGCGGTTGTAGAAGGCCAGGATGTCGCCGTGGCAGGCCTCCAGGCTGAAGCGGCTGGACAGCGGCACGTCGCCCACGTCGGCCAGCTTGCATGAGGCCGCCGGGACCATGCGCAGGGCGTGTTCGTAGGGGCCGATGCGCTCCATCCCGCGCACGGCGCGCGGGCCGAGGCGGGCGCCGGCCCGGTTGGTGACTCCCAGGTCCATCGGCACGCCGATCAACGCGATGTCCAACCCGCCGAAGTCCGCGGCCTCGGCCGCGTCGGGGCGGTAGGGGGCGTCGAGCAGGGTGGACACCCCGGCGAAGGGCTGCACCCGCTTGCCGCCGGAGAACTGGAGGGCGGCCACCCGCTGGAACTCCGGATCGTGGAAGTCGTCGCCGCCGGAGCCGCTGTACTTCGTACGCAAACGATCAAGCTTCTGAGGGTCGATCATCGTCCGAATCTCTCTGAGGAAAAGGTGTTGGTCGTTTTTGGACGTCAGTCGTTCTTGGCCCAGGCACCGAGCAGGCGGGGCAGGTCGCCGAACCACGCGATCAGCCCGAAGACCACCGCGGTCAGCGTCACGAACAGCACCGTCACGGCGGCCATGGTCGGCGTGTAGCCGTAGCGGAGCGCGTTGAAGATCTTGATGGGCAGCGTTTCCAGCGTGAAGCCGACCACCATGTAGGCCACGATGTACTCGTTCAGCGACAGAACGAAGGCGAAGGCGAAGCCGGAGATCACGTAGGGCCGCACCAGCGGCATCACCACCGTGCGCAGCACCGTCCGGTCGTCCGCCCCCATGGTCGCCGCCGCCTCGACGTAGGAGCGGTCGACCGCGCCGAAGCCCAGCGACAGCGTGACCAGCGGCAGCGTCACGAAGAACACCGCGTGGCTGACCACCACCGTCCAGGGCGACCCGTACTCGCCGACCGCCGCCCAGAAGCTGAGGAAGCCCAGCGCGGTGATCACCGGCGGCAGGATGAAGGGCGTCATGCCCAGCACCTCGAACGCCCGCGCCCAGGGCGCGCGCCAGCGCCACAGGAACCAGGCCAGCGGGAAGGCGATCAGCACCGCCAGCGCCGCCGACAGGGTGGCGACGACGAGGCTGGTGATCAGCGCGCCGCGCCAGCCGGGATCGGTGAAGACCTCCGCGTACCAGGCGAGCGAGAAGCCCTGCGGCGGGAAGGTCAGCGCCTTCTTCTCGTTCACCGAGACGCCGGCCACCACCAGGATGGGAGCGGCCAGGACCAGGGCGATCAGGCCGGCGGCCAGGGAGTTCAGCGTGCGCATCAGCATCAGGCCGTCTCCTCCCGCCGCCCGGCGAGCAGCGCCAGCCCGACCAGGGCGAGGCTGACCAGCACCAGGAAGACGGCCATCGCCGCCGCGAAGGGCATGTTGGACTGGTAGATCGCCTGATCGGTGATCAGCACCGACAGCGTCCAATGCTGCGGCCGCCCGAGAAGCTGCGGCAGCAGGTAGGAGCCCAGCGCGAAGACGAACACCATGATCGTGGTCGCCACGATGGTGTTGCGCAGCGCCGGAACCACCACCGTGAAGAAGGCGCGCAGCGGCGAGGAACCCAGCGTGCGCGCCGCCTCCTCCAGATAGGGGTCGAGGCGGGCGAGCGCGGGGTAGAGCACCAGCACCGTGTAGGGGAAGGCCTGATAGACCAGCCCGGCCAGCAGCGCGCCGAAGCTGGGGCTGAGCGATTGCGGCTCGGCCATCAGGCCCAGCGCCACGAACAGGTTGGTGATGCCAGCCGTGCGCGACAGCAGGGTGGACCAGGCGAAGCCGATGATGACTTCCGACAGCGAGAGGATCGACAGCAGGAAGACCAGCCAACGGATCTGCGCGCCGCGCGACAGCTTGACCAGCCGGTAGGTGAAGGGGAAGGCGATGCCCACCGACAGCGCCGCGACCAGCGCCGCCAGCCCCAGCGAGAAGGACATCACCCCGCCGAAGAAGGCGGTCAGGAACCGCTCGTAGTTGGCGAAGACGAGGTCCGGCTCATAGAAGCCGCCAGGCACGCGCCGGAAGACGCTGACCGCGATCATCAGGCTGAAGGGGATGACGAAGAAGACGACCAGCATCAGCGCCGGGAAGAGGATCGGCGCGTGCTCGGCCAGACCGCGGGGGGCGCGGCGGATCATTGCGGACGCTCCGACATCGGCGGCAGCACGACGCAGGCCGCCGGCGGGAACTCCACCGACAGGGCGCCGCCGGGGGCGACCGGCGGGCGGTCCTGCGGACGCGACAGGGCGACGATCTCCCGCCCGGCCACGTCGATGCGGAACTCCACGCTGGCGCCGAGGTCGCGCATGAAGGACAGGGTGCCGGTCAGCCGGTTCGGCCCGTCCGTTCCCGTGGGGTGGACGACCACGTCCTCCGGGCGGACCGACAGCAGGACGCGGCCGGTCGGCGGCAGGTCCGGCAGGTGCAGGGTGCCGCCGGGCACGGCGGCGGTGCCGGGGGCGGTGACCTCGCCCTCCAGCAGGTTGGTCATGCCGATGAAGTCGGCGACGAAGGCGTCGGCGGGCTGGCGGTAGACCTCCATCGGCGGGGCGGCCTGATGGATGCGGCCCTGCGACATCACCACCACGAGGTCGGCCATGGTCATCGCCTCGCGCTGGTCGTGGGTGACGACGATGGTGGTGATGCCCAGCCGCTGCTGGAGCTGCTTCAGCTCGATCTGCATGGCCTCGCGCAGCTTGGCGTCGAGCGCCGACAGCGGCTCATCCAGCAGGAACAGCTTGGGCGACAGGGCCAGCGCGCGGGCGATGGCGACGCGCTGCCGCTGCCCGCCCGAGAGCTTGGAGACAGGCCGGTCGGCGACGCCGGGCAGGCGCACCAGCTCCAGCAGCTCGTCGGCGCGCTTGCGCTGCTCGGCCTTCGGGACGCCGCGGATGCGCAGGGGGTAGGCGATGTTCTCGCCCGCCGTCAGGTGCGGGAAGAGGGCCAGCGACTGGAACACCATGCCGAATTCCCGTGTGTGGGCGGGGGCCGTGGTGATGTCGCGCCCGTCGATGACCAGCCGTCCGCCGGAGGGGTCCTCCAGTCCGGCGATCATGCGCAGGAGCGTCGTCTTCCCGCAGCCGGACGGGCCGAGCAGGCAGACGAATTGCCCGTGCGGGATGCGCAGCGACGCGCCGTGCACCGCGGTCACGGGACCGTATCGTTTGGTGAGACCGTCGAGGACAAGGGCTGACATGGATCGGACTTTTTGACTGTCGTTCACAACGGGCTCTGTCCCCTCGCCCCTCTGGGGGAGGGTCAGGGTGAGGGGGAGCACGCCAGAGCGTCCACGCACTGCGATGAGCCAGCGTGGTCGGCCTGCGGCCGCCCCCTCATCCCATACCCTTCTCCCCAGACGGGAGAAGGGCTCTCACTCAACCCACGATCATTTCCGTCCACTTCTGGTTCAGCCAGTCGGACTTGCTGGTGTAGAGGTCATAGCGCGGGATGATCGGCGCGATGTCGGAGGAGACGGCGGCGAACTCCTGATCCGTCAGGTCGGTCAGCTTGCGGTCGATGGTCGGGGCGGTGCCCACCTTGCGCGACAGCAGGGCCTGGATCGACGGCTGGCACATGTAGTCCACGAAGACATGCGCGAGGTCGCCGGCCTTGGAGGCGCGGGTGACCGCCCAGCTTCCCGAATCGAGGATGCCGCCCTCCTTCGGGAAGGTCGAGCGCACCGGCTGCCCGTCCGCGGCGGCGAGGCCCGTCACGTCGTGGTAATACTGGCCCATCGGAATCTCGCCGGACTTCAGCGAGGCCTCGAACTGCGCCTCGTCGCGGTACCAGAGCTTCACGTTGGACTTCAGCTCCGCCAGCTTCTTGAAGCAGTCGAGTTGCCCCTGTTCGCTGTCGAGATGCTTGGTGCCGCCGAAGAAGGTGGCCGCCGTGACCTCCAGCAGGAAGCTGTTGCTGACCAGCGCCAGCAGGCCGAGCTTGTCCTTGTTCGCCGGGTCCCACAGCGCCGCCCAGCTGTCCGGGGCCTGCGGGTAGCTCTTGGTGTTCGTGACCAGCGTGATGTACCAGGACACCGCGCCGATGCCGCTGACCTTGCCGTCCGGATATTTGTTGACGAGGTGGGGGACGACCTTGGCGGCGTTGGGAATCTTCGACAGGTCGAAGGGCGCCCACAGCTCCGCCGAGGCCCCCTTCAGCATCGCCACCTGCGACATCATCGAGACGTCGGCGGGCGCCTGACGGGCGCGGGCCGCCTGTTCGAGTTGGACCAGCCACGCCTCGCCGGTCGGCTCGGCGATGGCCTCCACCGTGATGCCGGTGGCCTTGGAGAATTCCGGGAAGATGTGCTTTTCGAAGGATTCCTTGAAGTAGCCGCCGTAGACGCCGACCTTCAGCGTCTTGGACTGGGCGCGGACGATGTTCGGAAAGCCGATGGCGGCCACCGTGGCCAGCGTGCCCGCTCCGGCCAGAACGGCGCGCCGGCTGATGCCGCCGGTCAAAGCGGCGTGAAGTCCCTGCTTACCCGTCGTCTCGTTCATGGATGCGACCTTTCCTTGCGGACGAGCTTATCTGTTCGTGAGGCCAGCATTGCGGCCTGCGATCATTAGACCCCCGGCGCCGTTGCTCGAAAATCAGAAAGTTTTGTATCTTACTTCGATCCGGGCCGAAGTATCGGTGGGCCGGACCCATCGGGCGGGGCAGGGGAGGGCAGGCGTCGTGGCGATGATTCAGCTTGAAACCGTGGATCTGCGCCTGTTGCGGTTGTTCATGACCATCGTCGAGGCCGGCGGATTCAGTGCGGCGCAGAGCGAACTGAACCTGTCGCTGTCCACCATCTCCACCCATTTCGCCGATCTTGAGACGCGGCTGGGCCTGCGGCTGTGCCGGCGGGGGCGGTCGGGATTCCAGCTCACCCCGGAGGGGCAGGCGGTCTATGACGAGGCGCGGCGGGTGTTCGATACGCTGGAGAGGTTCCGCGGGCGGGTGCGCGGCCTGCGCGAGCGGCTGACCGGCACGCTGGCGGTCGGGCTGGTGGACAACACGCTGACCGACCCGCGCGCCCCGCTGGAGCGCGTCTTCGCCCGCTTCACCGAAGCGGCGCCGGAGGTCTCGCTGATCATCAACGTCCGCCCGCCGAACGAGCTTCTGCGCGATGTCATCGGCGGACAGCTCCAGCTCGCCATCGCCAGCTTTCCGCGCATCGTGCCCAGCCTGTCCTACCAGGACCTCTACAACGAGACGATCCACTTCTGCGTGGCGGACGGGCACCCGCTGTTCACCCTGCCGGACGAGGCCATCGACCTGGACGAAATCCGCCGCTACCGGCTGGTCGCGCGCAGCTACTGGGGCGCGCGCGACCTGAAGATCTTCGCCATTTCAACGCCCAAGGCGACGGTCAGCGACATGGAGGGGGCGGCCCGGCTGATCCTGTCCGGGGCCTACGCCGGCTATCTGCCGGACCATTACGCCGCACCCTACATCAAGGCCGGGCGGCTGCGGGTTCTGCTGCCCAAGGTTCTGTCCTATCAGGCGCCCTTCCAGGTGGCCTTCGACGCCAACCGCTCCAAGAGCCCGGTGGTGGACCTGTTCATCGCCCTGACCCGCGAGGAGATGACCGCGCCGGAATTCCGGCCCGGCCCGGCCCATCAACCGGCCCGTCAGATGTGATATTCCGGCTCCGGCACGGTCTGGTCCATGGCGAGCGCCGGCACCGTGTCGCGGCACCAGCCGACGATCCGCGCCGGGACGCCGACGACGGTGGCGCAGGGCGGCACGTCCTTCAGCACGACGCTGCCGGCGCCGACCTTGGCGCGGCTGCCGATCTCGATGTTGCCGAGGATCTTGGCGCCGGCCGACAGCAGGACGCCGTCGCGTACCTTCGGGTGGCGGTCGCCATGCTCCTTGCCGGTGCCGCCGAGCGTGACCTCCTGAAGGATCGACACGTCGTTGCCGACCACGGCGGTCTCGCCGATCACCACGCCGGTGCCATGGTCGATGAAGACGCCGCGCCCGACCGGGACCGCCGGATGGATGTCCACCGCGAACACCTCCGACACCCGGCTCTGCAGGAAATGGGCGAGGTCGCGCCGCTCGCGCCGCCACAGCCAATGGCCGATGCGGTGCCACTCCAGCGCGTGGAAGCCCTTGTAGTAGAGGAAGGGCGTCAGGCAGTTGTCCGCCGCCGGATCGCGCGTGCAGATGGCCTGGAGGTCGGAGCAGGCCTCCTCCACGATGCAGGGCGCGTCGGCGACGGCCGAGCGCACGAGCATCGCAAGCTGGTCGGCGGAGATGTAGGAATCGCCGAGCTTGCGCGCCAGCAGGCTGCCCAGCGCCGAAGGGAAGTCATGGTGCAGCAGGATGGCGGTGTCGATGAAGGGGCGCAGCCACGGCTCCTTGACGACGACGCTCTCCGCTTCGGCGCGCAGCATCGCCCACATGCCGTCGACGCCCTCCAGAAGGGGCGATTCCGGACGGTCCAGCTCCTTGAGGTCTTGGTCCTTGAGGCAGGGGGCGACAATGTGATTCATGGTACGCGTGTCCTGATGTTCCCGATCGGTCCGTCTGTCGGTCCGGTCATGGGGCCTTCAACAGGCCGGACGGAAGCCTAGCACGCCGCTTTCCGGAAGGGGAGCCATGTCGTGGGAAATGAAGGGTCACCACGAATTCTTGCACATTTTTATAATGTGAAAATTCCGCCGTCCACCCAGACAGCTCCATCCGCGCCGCGAACAGCTTCATCAGGGGATTGCACCGTCGCGGGTGCGGGACCCGGACTCCTGTCGGCTGTTTCCTAGAGCCGATCTTGTCCTGCAAAGCTGCGCTGTTGCCGCTCACCGTGATCCCACGGATGCCTCCGATTTCCATCCTGTCCCGCTATGCCGAGCATTGACGGAACGAACCCGGCTGGCATCGATGGGATCGCGTCGCTGTATTTTCCATAAGATTCCTTATGGGATTTGTATGCCAAAACAAACGAAGGCAATCAGACCCTACACCCAGAACCGACTCAGTGCATTTGCTCTCCGTCGTCCGGGGTCGACCCCGCCTCTGCCGATGACTTGGTCGGGAAGGACGAAGCCGCGCCCATGGTGGGCCGGCTGGCGACCGGTTCAGCCGGCTCGCCCTGCCCGGCCGGCTCGAGCCCTGGCGTCCGTGGCGTGGCCCATGGCCAGCGTCACCGATTTCGCGCCGCGGCTGCGGCAAGATCATGCCCCACGCGGGCCATGACCGGCCCCCAATCGCCGGGCGATTCCTGCCGGTAGAGGCGCATCGTCGGGTACCAGGGGCTGTCGTCGCGCCCACGGAACCAGCGCCAGCAAGCGTCGGAGCGCGACAGCATCCACACCGGGCGCCCGGTCGCCGCCGCGAGGTGGGCGACCGACGTGTCCACGGTGACGACGAGGTCGAGATGCGCCGCGATGGCCGCGGTGTCGGCGAAGTCGATCACGCCCTCCATGGGGTCGGTCAGCAGGCCCGCCGCGACGGCCGCCCGCGCCTGCTCCGCCGCGTGCCCGACCTGGAGGCTGACCGCCTCGATCCCCGGCACCGACAGCAGCGGTTCCATCAACGCGAAGGGCACGCTGCGGCGGCGGTCCATGGCGTGGGAGGTGGGGTCGTGCCGCCGCGGGTTGCCCGACCAGACGAATCCGACGCGCATCGGGCGCTGTGCGGCGGATTCCCCGGTCCGGTTCCAGCCGAGCCGCTCCGCCCAGGCCGCCGCCAGATCGGTGGACGGCGTGATGTAGGGAGCGCCGGAGGGAATTCCGTCGATGCGCGTCCCGAAGGCGAAGGGCAGGCTCATCAGCGGGCAGCACAGATCGAAATCCGGCAGTGCCGCCGCGTCGTCGTAAGTGGCCAGACGGTCGACTCCCCGCACCGAGGCCAGCAGGCGGCGCAGCTCGGGCTGGACGATCAACAGCACCCGTGCGCCGCGGTCGGCGAGCAGCGGCGCGTAGCGGACGAACTGCAGAGTGTCGCCCAGCCCCTGTTCGTAATAGAGAAGGATGGTCCTGCCGGCGATGTCCTCGCCCCGCCACACCGGCTTGCCGGACACCGCCGCGGATTGGCCGGTGTAGTCCCAGCGCCGTTCGTAAAGCGCCAGCCCCTCCGCGAAATCGCCAAGCGCCAGCTTCAGCACCGCCAGCTCGCAGACCGGGTGCGGATGGTCCGGGCGCAGGGCCTTGGCCGCCTCAAGCGCCGCCTCCGCCTCATCGAACCGGCCCGCGTCACGCAACGCGATGCCCAGGTTCAAAAGCGTCTCGAAATGCGACGGATCGAGCGTGGCGGCGCGCCTCAGCCAGGACACGGCGTCGCCGATCCGGCCATCGGCGGCCAGGGCGGAGCCGAGATTGCCCGGCACGCCGCGCGCCGCCGGCTCCAGCGCCAGGGCGCGGACGAGATGGCGGATGGCCTCGTCGTACCGCCCGGCGGCCTTCAACGCCGCGCCCAGATTGCCGAGAAAGGCGGTGTTCAGCCCATCCCGCGCCACCGCGGCGGCGATCAGCGCGACGGCTTCGGCGGAACGGCCCTGTTGTCCGGCGACGATGCCCAGCAGATGCGCGGCGTGGGCCTGCTCCGGATCGGCGTCCAGAATGCGCTGGTAGATGGTTGCCGCCTCGTCCAGCCGCCCGGCCTGATGGTGGGCGATGGCGACCGCATAGGCTTCCTCGATCGTCGCCATCCCGCGAACCCTGAATTGCAATTTCCAGATGAAATCCCTTTTCAGTAAACCGAAAGCGGACATGATCGCAACGATACGCGAGAAAGAGAACCGCAAAACCCGTCTCAGGCGCCTTTTTTCACCCGCGTGGCGGAAGGCAGGCGGACGACGAAGCGGGCACCGCCCCTTTTTCCCTGTCCGTCCTCCAAGGCGATCGTGCCGCCGAGTTGGCTGACCGTGTTGTGGACGATGTGCAGGCCGAGCCCGGCATGACCCCGGTCGCGGCTCGTGGTGAAGAACGGGTCGAAGACCCGGGTCCGCAGCTCCGCCGGGATGCCCCGCCCATCGTCGGTGACGGCCAATTCCACGACCTCCGCCGTGGCCTTGCCGGCGCTGACCGTCACAGTGCCCCGCTGCCGGAGATCCCTCCGCTCCGCTTCCCCCTGCCCCACATCCCCCCGCCCCGCGTCCTCCCCGCCGCCCGCGAAGCCGTGGTTGACGGCGTTCAGCAGCAGGTGCGAAACGATCTGTGCGATGGCTTGCGGGTAGCCGTCCATCATCAAGCCCGGCGGGCAATCCACGACAACCCGGTGTTCCGCGGGCTCCCAGAAGGGGCCCAGCGCCTCGACGGCCTGCATCAGGCAGAGGCGGAGGTCGAAGCGCCGACGCGTCTCCCCCGCCGGGTCAACCGCCAGTTCCTTGAAGCGCTGGACCAGCTCCGCCGCGCGGACGGTGTTGTTGACCAGCAGCTCGCACACGTCGCCCAGGTCGGTCAGGAAGCGTTCCAGCTCGCGGCGGCGCAACTGCCCGGTGTCGAGAAGGCGCCGCATCTTCGGCACTTTCTCGCAGATCAGGGTGGACGTGGTGAGCGTGATGCCAAGCGGCGTGTTGATCTCGTGCGCCACGCCGGCCACCACCTGCCCCAACGCGGCCAGCTTCTCCGCCTGGACCAGATGGGCTTGGGTCCGCCGCAGCTCTGCCAGGGTCGAATCCGCCTGCTCCTTGGCGCGGCGCAACTCGTCCTCGCGGCGGGTGATCTCGGCGGCGAAATGCTGGACGGCGCGGGCCATGTCGCCCAGCTCGTCCCGCCGCTCCAGGTCGGTCACCCCCCCGTCGCTCGGGTCGCGGGCCAAGCGCCGCGTCGCGTTCTGCAGGCGGCGCAGGGGCCGCGTGATCCCGCCGGCCACCAGCAACGCCGCGCCCGCGGCGAACAGCAGGCCGACGGTCGCCCCGATGAGCAGGGTGGAGCGCAGCAGATCGGCGCTGCGCACCGCGCTGTCCTGGAACAGGTCGTTCAGGCGGCGGGCCGTGTTCATCACCGCGGCGGCGTCCATGTCCATGGCGGCGATGGCGCCGTTCTGGCGGGCCAGCCCGTCGGTGGTCCGCTCCAGCCCGTCGCGCCAGGCGGTGATGGCGGCCAGCATCCCATCCTGGATCAACGGGGAGATGGGAAGCCCCGATACCCGGTCGCGCAGCCGGCCGCTGTCGGTGGCGACGTCGCGCAGGCTGCGGGAATCGCGCCGCTCCAGCGCCCTCAGGGTCCGCCCGCTGAGCGTCAGGGCGGTCATGGCGAGGGTCTGGGTTTCCTGTTCCATGGCGTGGGCGGACATGGTCCGGCGCAGAAGCTCCGCCACCTCCTCCTGGACGGCGCCGTAGCCGGCGTCGGCGGCTTTCAGCATCCGTTCGGCGAGCGCGTCGTAGCGGGGCGCCAGCCGCGGAAGCGTGGTCCAGTCCAGAGGTTCGGCCCGCAACCGCACCAACTCGTCCAGCGCCGTCCCGTGGGCGGTGTCGGCAGCGAGCGAGGCGGCGAGGCCATCGGCGGTCCGCTCCACCCGCTCCAGCCAGAAGGTCAAGCCACCGGACCGCTGCGGCGACCCGGATGGAGGATCGGGCGGATCGGCGATGGCCGCCTCGTCCACGGCGGCCAGCCGCGCGTGCAGCAGCGCTTCCCGCAGCGCGTGCAGGCCATCCACCAGATCGCGACCGGCGCGCATCTGCCGGTCGGACTCGGCCAGGGAGGCGACGAGCGCCACGTTGGCGGCGTGCTGCCGCTGGCGCGCCTGTTCGGCCAGGGCGAGCAGACGCGCCTCCTGCTCCGCCATGCCGCGGGCGCGGGCGTCGCTGACGGTGATCGCGTCGACCAGTTCCTCCAGCCGGGCGGCGTGACGGTCGGACGCACGGCGGGCGGTCTCCACGGCGTCGGCCTGGATCCCCTCGTCCGCCAGCCCGCCCAGCGCGTCCAGCGCCGCCCGCGCGCCATGGGTGGCGCGGCGGAAGGTGACCTCATGGGGAAGCCGGCTTTCGGGAAGAGAATGGATGAAGTCGTTGCGGGCCGCGGTGGCGGCGATCATCTCGCGGTAGACGGTGCCGGCCAGGACGGCGGCCTCGCGCGAGCGGCCGGCGCGCTCCAGCAGAATCCAGGCGGACACCGCGATCAGCGCCGCGATGAACACCGGGATTCCTCCCACCGTCGCTATGCGATACGAGATCCTCATCACGCTCCGCCGGCTGCCGCTCCTCCGGGGGACTGCGGAACAGGCCGGCGTCGGAACAGCGCAAAGCTAGCGATAGCACTCTTGAGTTGTCGAGTTCTTTCAATTTTGGCGAAAATTAAAACTAATTTGCGGTACAGCCGGCAATCAGCGGCTGCGACGATCCCCGCCGTTCAGCGCCCTGCCCCGCTGGGCGCGGGGCTGGTCGTGGTCGGCGCGGCGGTGCCGAGCGTCGGCGCCGCCGTCGGGTCCGCCTCGACGCGGCGCTTCAGAATCATCAGGCCGAGCGTCGTGACGATCGTCCCGGCGACGATCGCCAGGATATAGGGTCCGAGCGGCGCCACCGCGTTGGGGATCGCCAGCACGAAGACGCCGCCGTGTGGCGCCCGCAGGCCGCAGCCGAACCACATCGACAGGGCGCCGGCCACCGCCGATCCGGCCATGGCCGCGGGGATGACGCGCAGCGGGTCCTTGGCGGCGAAGGGGATCGCCCCTTCCGTGATGAAGGCGAGGCCGAGCACGCCGGCGGCCTTGCCCGCCTCGCGCTCCTGCATGGTGAAGCGGCTGGGCACGACCAGGGTGGCGAGCGCCAGCCCGAGCGGCGGCGTCATGCCCGCCGCCATCACCGCGGCCATCGGCGTGTAGGTGTTGGAGGCCAGAAGCCCGACCGCGAAGGTGTAGGCCGCCTTGTTGACCGGCCCGCCCATGTCCAGCGCCATCATGGCGCCGAGCAGCGCGCCGAGCGCCACCGCGTTGGCTCCGGTCATGCTCTGCAGGAAGGCGGTCAGCCCGTTCATGATCGCGGCGACCGGCGTGCCGATGACGTAGACCATCAACAGGCCGACCGCCAGCGTGCCGAGAAGCGGGATGATCAGCACCGGCTTCAACCCCTCCAGATTCTGGGGCAGCCGGATGGTGTCGCGCAGCCAGCGGGCGATGTAGCCGGCCAGGAATCCCGCCACGATGCCGCCCAGGAAACCGGCGCCGATCTTGGCCGCCAGCATGCCGCCGATGAAGCCGGGGGCGAGGCCGGGCCGGTCGGCGATGGAATAGGCGATGTAGCCCGCCAGCACCGGCACCATGAGCCCGAAGGCCGCCTCCCCGCCGATCTGCATCAGCGCCGCCGGCAGGGTTCCGGGCTCCTTGAACGCCTCGATGCCGAAGACGAAGGACAGGGCGATCAGCAGACCGCCGGCCACCACGAAGGGCAGCATGAAGGACACGCCGGTCAGCAGATGCTTGTAGGGGCCTGACTGCGCCTCCTTCTGCCGTGCCTTGGCGCCCGACACCGCGTCGGCGTAGGCGGGCGCGGCGGCGCTCCCCGTCGCGGCCGGGGCCGGCAGGGCGAGCGCTTCGTCGATCACGCGGGCGGGCTGCTTCAGCGCCTCCCCAACCGAGGTCTTGAGCAGGCGCTTGCCGGCGAAGCGGTCGGTGGCGACGTGGGTGTCGGCGCCGATGATGACGGCCTCGGCCTCGGCGATCTCCTCCGCCGTTAGAGCGTTTTTCGCGCCGACCGAGCCCTGGGTCTCGACCTTGATGCGGTAACCCTTGGCCTGGGCGGCCTGCTTCAGCGCCTCCGCCGCCATGAAGGTGTGGGCGATGCCGGTCGGGCAGGCGGTGATGGCGACCAGCAGGCCGGGGCTGCGCACGGCGGTCGGTGTCGGCTTCGCTGCGGGCGGCGGAACGGCGGTTTCGGGTTGCGCACCGGGAGCATGGCCCAGGGCGTTGCCGATCACCGTCTTGGTGTCCCGGATCGCCGCGGCGGTGGAGGTGCGCAGGATCGGCTTGCCGGCGAAGCGGGAGTCGTCCACGGCGATGTCGGTGGCCAGGATCACCGCGTCGGCCGCCGCGATGTCGGCGGCGGAGAGCGGAGTCTGCACGCCGTTCGCCCCCTGGGTCTCCACCGCGATGGCATGACCCATCAGCACGGCGGTGCGGCGCAGCGCCTCGGCCGCCATGACGGTGTGGGCGATCCCCGTCGGGCAGGCGGTCACAGCCACGAGCTTTGCCATCGCGATCCCTCCGGCGCTGAAAGGCCTTACAATTCTTCCACCCGAACCGCCCGCATCAGCTCGGCGAGCCGCTCCGGCGGAGGCAGTTCGGGGCCGAGGCGCGCCAGCGTGCCGGCGGCGAAGGCGGTGCCGCGCCGCGCGCACTCCTCCAGCCCGGCGCCCCCCGGCCCCTTCCCGTCCAACCGTGCGGCGACGACCCCGGCCACCATGGCGTCCCCGGCGCCGACCGTGCTGGCGACCTCCACCGGCGGCGGCACGGCGAGCAACGCACGGCCGCCCTCCACGAAGACGGCGCCCTCGGCGCCCAGCGACACGACGACGAGCGCGATGCCGGATTCCGACAACTCGCGGGCGGCGCGCACCACCTCGGCCCGATCCCCCAGCGGCCGGCCCAGCAGCTCGGCCAGTTCGGCCGCGTTCGGCTTCACCATGTCGGGGCGGGCGGCCACGGCGTGGCGCAGCGGCGGACCGCTGGCGTCCACCACCACGAAGGCGCCGCGCCGGTGCAGGGTGGCGGCCATCTCGGCGTAGGCGGTGTCCGGCACGCCCGCCGGGACGCTGCCCGACAGCACGAAGGTCCGGTTGGCGGCGGCAAGGTCGTCCACCACCGTCAGCAGCCCCCGCCAGCTTTCCGCCGGCACATGCAGGCCCGGCAGGTTGATGTCGGTGACGGAGCGGCCCTCGCGGTCCACCAGCTTGATGTTCACCCGGCTGCGGCCGGGCAGGCGCAGGCAGCGGTCGCGGATGCCGCGGCGGCGGAACAGCGCGTCGAACACCGCCGTGTTCTCCTCGCCCAGAAAGCCGGTGGCGGTCACCGGAACGGAGCCGCCCGCCAAGGACGCCCCGGCCAGGAAGGCGGCGACGTTGATGCCCTTGCCGCCGGCGGTCCGCGTCTCGGCGACCGCGCGGTTAACCGCTCCGGCGGCGAAACCCGGAACGTCGAGCGTCTGGTCGATGGCGGCGTTCAGCGTCACGGTGACGACGCCGGTGCCTGGGGGGAACGCTGCGGTCATGACACGCCTCCGGCGTCGGCGAAACGGTGACGGACCAGCGCCCGCACCTCCGCGGCGTCGGCGCAGTCCAGCGCGTCGCGGGCGGCGCGCTCGGCGTCGGCCATGGCGATGGCGCGCAGCCGGGCCTTGACCGAGGGAACGGCGGGAATGGCCACGCTCAGCTCGGCGACGCCCAGCCCGGACAGCAGCACCGCCCCGGCCGGGTCGCCGGCCACCCCCCCGCAGGCGCCGACCCAGATTCCGGCGCGGCGGGCGGCGTCCACCGTGCGCTCCACCATGCGCAGGACGGCGGGGTGCAGCCCGTCGGCCTGCGGGGCCAGCACCGGGTGCAGCCGGTCCATCGCCAGCACATACTGCGTCAGGTCGTTGGTGCCGATGGAGAAGAAGGACACCTCCCGCGCCAGCCGGTCGGCCATCATCACGGCGGACGGCACCTCGATCATGATGCCGAGTTCGACCGGCGGCACGTCCAGCTCGCGCCGCACCGCCTCGGTGATCGCCTTGGCGCGCTCCAGCTCCGCCGGGGCGGCGATCATCGGGTACATGATGCGCACCGGCCCCTCCACCGAGGCGCGCAGCATGGCGCGGAGCTGGGTGCGGAACAGGTCCTCCCGCTCGAAGCACAGGCGGATGCCGCGCACGCCCAGGAAGGGGTTGCCCTCCGCCGGCATGCGCAGATAGGGGACGTTCTTGTCGCCGCCGATGTCCAGCGTGCGCAGGATGATCGGCAGCCCGTTCATCGCCCGCACCATGGTCCGGTAGGCGGCGAACTGCTCCTCCTCGTCCGGCGGCAGGTCGCGCTGGAGGAACAGGAACTCCGTGCGCATCAGCCCGACGCCCTCGCCGCCCGCCTCGACGGCCTGCACCGCCTCCGCCGGGTCGGAGATGTTGGCGGCGACCTCGACGCGCCGGCCGTCCGTGGTGATGGCCGGCTTGTAGCGGTCGAGCCGCTCGGCCTCGCGCCGCTCGCCCACCTTGATGCGGGCCTCGGCGGCACGGTCGCGGTCGCGGTCGCTGGGGTCGGCGACCAGCACGCCGCCGTCGCCGTCGAGAATCGCCGCCCGCCCGTTCTCCAGATCCAGCACCGACGGCCCGGCGGCGACCACCGCGGGGATGTCCAGCGAGCGCGCGATGATCGCCGTGTGGGAGGTGGCGCCGCCGCCCGCCGTGCACAGCCCCAGCACCTTGGCCGGGTCGAGCTTCGCCGTGTCGGACGGCTCCAGATCCTCGGCGAGCAGGATGACGGGGTGGTCCGGCAGGGCCGCCACGCTCTCCGTCACCACGGCGAGCAGCCGCAGCACGCGGCGCCCGACATCGCTGAGGTCGGCGGCGCGACCGGCCAGCAGCGGGTCGGCGAGCTGGGCCAGCGTGCCGGCGCGCTCCTCGTAGACCGCGCGCCACGCCCAGCCGGCGCTCTTGCCGCGGTCGATCAGGGCGTGGGCTTCCGCGACCATCTCCGGATCGTCGAGAAGCTCCTGGTGCGCCTTGAAGATGGCCGCCTTGGCGGCGCCGGCCTTCTTCCAGAACTCCTCGTGCAGGTTGCGCAGGTCGGCGGCGGCGGCGGCGAGCGCCTGATCGAGCCGGCGGTGCTGCGCCTCGGGATCGGGGGCGGTCTCGGCGACCGTCAGCTCCTCCCGTTGGAACTTCCAGACCGGGCCGGTGGAGACGCCGGGGGAGGCGGAGATGCCGGCGATGACCCGCCCATCGTAATCGAGGTCCGCCAGGGCGGCCCGCGGCGCCGCCTCCTCCGGGGGCGCCGCCGCGGGGGCCGGTTCGTCAAGCCCGGCCGCGAAGGCGGCACGGATGGCCTGGAGCGCCGCCGCCGCGTCCTCGCCCGAAGCGGTGACGGTCAGCGGCTGGCCACCCGTCGCGCCGAGGCGCAGCAGGGAAATCAGGCTCTTGGCGTTGGCCGTGGTGTCGCCGTGCCGGACGGCGATCTCCGCGCGGAAGCGCTTGGCGACCTCGACCAGCGCCGTCGCCGGGCGGGCGTGGAGGCCATGGGGCGACGGGGCGGTGACCGCGATGGAATCCCCGTCGATGGGAGGCGCGTCGGCTTCCGCCGCGGGTGTGGCGGGTGCCTCGCCGTTCAGCACGGCCATGATGGCGCGCGGGTCGCTTGTGCCGCCCAGCCGCGCGGCCTCCGCCGGATCGCCCAGCACGCCGGTCAGCCGTTGCAGGACGGCGATATGCTCGTCCGACTTGGCGGCGATGCCGACGACCAGCCGCGCCGGCTCCCCGCCGCCCCAATCGACGCCTTGGGGGAACTGGACGACCACAACGCCGGTCCGCCGCACCAGATCGCGCGCCTCGGGAAGCCCGTGGGGGATGGCGATCCCGCTGCCGAGATAGGTGCCGGACACCGCCTCGCGGCCCAGCATGCTGTCGATGTAACCGGGCTCGATCAGGCCGCTGTCGACCATCGCCCGCCCGGCGATGCGGATGGCCTCCGTCTTGTCCGACGCCGAAAGCCCAAGGCGCACCTGCGATTCGGAGACCTGAAGCATCGCCCGTCCTCCTCCCGCGCGGAGTCCATGCGCGGGGCCGGACTCATCCTTAGAGGAGGATAACGCGTCAGTCGCAGTGGCGTTCCGGGACCGATTCGCGCAGGGCGCCGCGCGTGTGGGCCAGCATGCCGGTGACGCGGGCGACCAGCGCCGTCGTCTCGAAGGGCTTCTGCAGCACCTCGCAGCCCGGCTCCAGGATGCCGGTGCCGAGCGTGGCGTCGTAGGCGTAGCCGGTCATGAACAGCACGCCCAGCTCCGGACGCCGCTCCCGCACCGCCTCGGCGAGCTGCCGCCCGTTCATGCCGGGAAGCCCGACATCGGTCACCACCAGATCGGCGCGCAGGCCGCCGTCCAGCAGTTCCAGCGCCTCGGTCCCGTCCGACGCCTCGACCACGTCCAGCCCCGCATCCTCCAGCGCCTGCACCGCGACCATGCGGACCAGAGCCTCGTCCTCCACCAGCAGCACGGTTCCGGCGGTGCCGTCCACCGTGGCGTCGGCGGGCGACGCGGTGGCCCCGGCCGTCAGGCCGGGTCCCTCCTCCCCGTCGCAGCGCGGCAGGTAGAGGCGCACGGCGGTGCCCCGGCCGGCCTCGCTGTCGATGCGCACCAGCCCGTGGGACTGGCTGACGAAGCCGTAGACCTGCGACAGCCCGAGCCCGGTCCCCTGCCCGATCGGCTTGGTGGTGAAGAAGGGGTCGAAGGCGCGCTTGATGATGTCGGGCGGCATGCCCATGCCGGTGTCGGCGACGGTCAGGACGACGTAGTCGCCGGGCGCCGCGCCGGAGGCGTCGCCCGCCACGTCGGCCGCCGTCAGATGGGCGTTGGCGGCGGTGATGGTGATCCGCCCGCCGTCCGGCATGGCGTCGCGGGCGTTCACCACCAGATTCAGCAGGGCGATCTCGAGCTGGTTGGAATCGCACCAGGCCGCCCAGACGTCCGGCGGGCAATCGGTCGCGATGGACACCTGCTCGCCCACGGTGCGGCGCAGCAGGTCCTCCATCCCCTCGACCAGCACGCAGGGCTCCGTCGCGTCGGGGCGCAGCGGCTGCCGCCGGGCGAAGGCGAGAAGGCGTTGCGTCAGGCCGGCGGCGCGGGTGGCCCCGACCTTGGCGTGGGTGGCGTAGTCGCGCAGGTCCGCCCGCTCCGCCGTGTCCAGCCGGGACAGCAGCAGGTCGAGATTGCCGGAAATCGCCGTCAGCAGGTTGTTGAAGTCGTGGGCGATGCCGCCGGTGAGCTGGCCCAGCGCGTCCATCTTCTGGGATTGGCGCAGGGCCTCCTCCGCCCTCTCGCGCTCCGCCTCGGCGCGCAGGCGGGCGGACACGTCGACCACCGCGGCCATGGTGCGCAGGAAGCCGCCCCACCCGTCCCGCTCGATCCGGGCGGAGACCAGCACGTCGGCGACCTCCCCCGAGCGCTTGACCAGACGGTAGGGCATGTCCTGGAACGCGCCGAGCCGCAGCAGCTCCGGCCAGCGGTGCTCCCGGTGCTCCCGCGCGACGTCGGGCGGCATGAACTCGGTGATGTTGCGGCCGAGCACCTGCCCACGCCCCTCATAGCCCATGAACTCCAGCCAGCGGTCGCTGACGCTCAGCAGCCGGCCTTCGGAGTCCAGGGAATGCAGCGGCACCGGAGTCTTGGAGTAGAGCGCGCTGAGGTCGGCCTGGGCGCGCTGCCGCTCCGCGACCTCGCCCAGCAGGCGGCGATTGGCGGCGACCAGCTCCGCCGTCCGCTCGGCCACCTGCCGCTCCAGATCCTCGCGAGCGTCGGCCTGGGCCGTCCGGGCCTTCACCGCGTCGTCGATGTCGGTGCAGGTGCCGAACCAGCGGGTGATCCGCCCGTCGCCGTCGCGCAGCGGCACCGCCCGCCCGAGAAACCAGCGGTACCGCCCCCCGGCCTCGCGCAGCCGGTATTCGATCTCGTAGGGACCGCCGGAGCGCACCGCGCCGGACCACAGGGCGGCCGTCCGCGCCCGGTCGTCCGGATGCACCACGTCCATCCAGGCCGTGCCGGTCATCGCCTCCGGCCGGGTGCCGGTGTAGGCGAACCAGTGCAGGTTGTAGTAATCGGTCAGCCCGTCCGGCGGGGCCGACCAGACGAGCTGCGGCATGCTTTCCGCGATGGCGCGGAACTTGGCCTCGCTGTCGCGCAGCGCGATTTCCGAGGCGCGGCGGTCGGTGATGTCGCGCACCACCACCGAGTAGGCGGTCGGCCGGCCCGAGGCGTCGCGCGCCACGGTCAGAACGGTGGAGCCGAAGAAGCGCCGCCCGTCCCGCGCCGCGTGGATCCATTCGACCTCGCAACGCTCCTTCTCCGCCACCCCGGCCAGCAGGCCGGGGATGTTCTCCGCGCAGCGTTCCTCCGGCGCGAAGAGCAGGGAGAGCGGGCGGCCCAGCGCCTCCTCCTCCGTGTGGCCGAAGAGGCGGCGGCTGCCCTCGTTCCACGAGGTGATGCGGCCCTCCAGGTCCAGCGTGACGATGGCGTAGTCGCGGATGTCGTCGATGGCCTGCCGCAGCCGGCGCAGATTTTCCTCGGCCAGCCGCCGCTCGGCCAGGGTGCGCGCCTCCACGATCGCCCGCTCCACCGCGGCGGGCAGATGGGCCAGCCGCTGCTTCAGCACATAGTCGCGGGCGCCCATCTTCAGCGCCGACACCGCCGTCTCCTCGCCCATGCGCCCGGAGAGGAACAGGAAGGGGATTTCCGGTACGCGCGCCTTGGCGATGCCCAGCGCCTCCAGACCGTCGAAATCGGGCAGGGAGAAGTCGGCCAGGATCAGGTCGAAGCGCCGCCCGCCCCCCGCCGCCTCGACCAGCGCCGCCTCGAAGGCCGAGCGGGTGTCCACGCGGGTCACGTCGCAGGCGATTCCCGCCTTCCGCAGGCGCGCGCAGGCCAGCTCGCAGTCCAGCGGGCTGTCTTCCAGATGCAGGATGGTCACCGCGGAGGGCATTCCGGAGGGCATTCCTTCAGGCGCCTTTTCCCGCGGGCGGGGTTCCCGCCGGACGCCGGGCGCAGCCGACCGGGGGTTCGTTCAGGATCGCCCAGAAGGCGCCCAGGTCGCGGATCGCCTGGAAGAAGGCCTTGAAGTCCACCGGCTTCACCACGAAGGCGTTCACGCCCAGCTTGTAGCTGCGCACGAGATCGCTCTCCTCGCGCGACGCGGTGAGCATCACGATGGGGACGTGCCGGGTCTCGGGGTCGCTCTTCACCCGCTCCAGCACCTCGAGCCCGTCGATCTTCGGAAGCTTGAGATCGAGCAGGACGACGGCGGGAAGCTGGGTCGGCTTTCCGGTCTCCGGATCGCGGCGGGTCAGCATGCCCAACGCCTCCTCGCCGTCGCGGGCGACGATCACGTCGTTGGCGAGCTGGCATTTCTCCAGCGCCGCCAGGGTCAGCTCCAGATCCCGCGGGTTGTCTTCGACCAGCAGGATGGGTTTCAGGTCACTCATCGAGATCTCGCAGATCGATTTTCGCCGCCCCGGCCTTCGGCAGCGTGAAGAAGAAGGTGGCCCCTTCGCCGAGCCGTCCTTCGGCCCAGGTCCGTCCGCCATGGCGGTCCACGGCGCGGCGCACGTTGGCCAGACCGATGCCGATGCCTTCGAACTCCTCGTTGCGGTGCAGCCGTTGGAACACCCCGAACAGCTTCTTCTCGTAAGCTTGATTGAAACCGACCCCGTTGTCCCTCACGAAGAATAGGGTTTCGGTGGGCCGGTCCTCGCAACCCACGGCGATGCGGGCCGGTTCCCGTCCGCGGGAGTATTTGATGGCGTTCGACAAAAGATTTTGCAGAACCAGCCGCATCATCACCGGATCGCCGCGCACCGTGGGCAGCGGGGCGATGTCCCATTCGATGGCCCGCCCGGCGGTTTCCGAGGCCAGCGTCTCCCGCACCTCCGCCACCAGGGCGCTCATGTCCATGGCGACCGGGGTCAGCTCGCTCCGCCCCATCTGGGAGAAGTGCAGCAGGTTGTCCACCAGCGTGCCGGCGCTGTTGGCCGCGTCCACGATGACGTCCAGATAGCGCTTCCCGGTGTCGCTCAACTGGTCCGACTCCAGCTCCTGCAGCAGCTCGGCGTAGCCGACGATGTGGCGGAACGGCGCGCGCAGGTCGTGCGAGACGGAGTAGGAGAAGGACTCCAGCTCCTTGTTGGAGCGCGCCAGTTCCCGCGACAGGGCGGCCAGCTCCTCGGCCTTGCGCAGGACGATGCCGATGACGGCGTGGCGCAGCGCCGCGGCGGTGTCGCGCTCCGCAGCGGTCCAGGGCAGCGCGCGGTGGCGCACCGTCTCCTTCCAGGTCTCGAAGGAGGCGCGCGGGCTCAACCCCTGCCCCGGCCCCCGCCCGTCGCGGTCGAGCGGCTTGCGCGGGTCGCCGCCCCAGCGGACGGTGCGCACCACCTCGGGCCGGAACCACAGCACGTAGCTGGCGTGCAGCTTCGACACGGCGATGGCCAGCAGCCCCGCCGCCTTGCCCTCGAAGTCGGCCGCGGCCGGGTAGAGGGCGGGCAGGCTGTCCGTCTCGAACTGCTCCGGCTCGCCCTGGGCGGCCAGCCAGTCCACGAGGGCGCGCACCTGCTCCTCCGTCGGCGTGTCGCCGACCAGCGTGCAGCGCCGCTCGAAGACCACGGCTGCGCCGCTGGCGTTGGCGAAGCGCAGCAGGTCGTCGGGATGCTGGGTCAGGCCGGCGAGGAAGGGGTCGGCCTGGGCCATGGCGGCGAGCAGCCGCGCCTGGATGGACTGCAGGGCGATGCGGTGCTCCGCGTCGCGCCGGTCCTCCACCGCGGCGATGCGCACCGACAGGATCTGGGCGATCAGATCGCAGGCCGAGCGCACGGCGTAGGACACCGCCTTCGGCTCCTGATGGTGGCAGGAGACCAACCCCCACAGGGCGCCGTGCAGCAGGATCGACACCGACATGGAGGAGGCGGTTTCCATGTTCCGCATGTACTGGACATGCACCGGCGACACGCTGCGCAGGACGGAGAAGCTGAGGTCGAGCGGCGGCGCGCCGTCGGGGAGCGGCGGCAGCGCGACCAGGGGCATGGCGACCAGAGGCACCGGGGCATAGCCGGCGTCGGGGATCAGCCGCTGGCGGTTCAGCCGGTACAGCTCGCGCGCCTGGGTGGGAATGTCGGAGGCGGGAAAGCGCAGGTCCATGTAGGAGGGCAGCCGCCCGTTCCCGTCCTCCGCCACCACCGTGCCGTGCCAGTCGGCGTCGAAGCGGTAGATCAGCACGCGGTCGAAACCGGTCAGCGCCCGCACCTCCTGCGCGGCGCAGCTCAGGAGGTCGGCCGGCGCGTTCAGCGCGTCCAGCCGCTCCAGCGCCTCGCGCATGCGCGAGTAGACGTGGTCGAGAAGGTCGGTCTCCAGCCCGTCCAGCCGTTCCAGCTCCAGGATCACCACGCTGCCGCCCGCCGCGTCACCGACGGCGTGGGCGAGAAGCTGGCAACGGCCGGCGCCGGGCAGCTCGGTCACGGCGACCGGCACCGGGCGCGACGGCACCGGACCCGCGGCCAGGAAGGAACGGACCGCGGCGGCGATCTGCGGATGGAGCGCCCGCTCCAACGGCTGGCCCAGCGCCCGCTCCAGCGGCATGCCCAGCGCCGGTGCGGCGTTGGCGCTGGCCTGGATCAGGGTGGCGCCGGCGTCGCTTCCGGAGAAGGCCAGAAGCATGCCGTGGGGCTGGATGCTGCCGGGGCGGTGGATCGGTTCCCGGCTGCAGGCATCGAGATCCAAATCACCGACAGTCATGACGCTGGTCCTCACGGTGGCGTTCGCCCCGACGGCAAAGACAATCCAATAGGCCGCTCCTTAATGCCCTGCTCGGCGTCCGGTTTATCCGATGACTTCAGACAATGCCGGGCGTTCGACGCGACGGGTTTCGCTTTGGTTATCAACGGAGACTGACTTAGACAATACCACTTCAGAACAAGGATATAAGCGCTTGGTCATATAGATTGCCTTCAACCGCGCGCAATGCGGGAAAAGGAGGTAGGGCAGGATACGCAGGATCGTCGGCGGACGTCCCCATCGTTGGAATTTTCCAGCCGGACCACGTAAGATTCGCCCAGGGCAGCGGGCGGAACCGGAACGGGTCCGGCGGACGGAAGGCAGGCAGGGGTGCATCGGAACGGAATCGACGCCGCGCGGCTGGGCACCGCACGCTGCAGCAGCTGCGCCATCCGGGACCTCGTCCTGTTCGGCGACCTGCGCGACCAGGATTTCGACCTGATCCACATCCCCATCGACGAATTGCGCTTCCAGCCCGGCGCCACGCTCTACAGCGCGGGGGAAGAAGGCGGCTCCCTCTACACGATCCGCAGCGGTCTGGTGAAGCTGGTCCAGTTCCTCCCGGACGGCACGCAGCGCATCGTCCGGCTGCTCCGCCGGGGGGCCGTGGCGGGGCTCGAGGTGCTGGTCGGCAAGCCCTACGAGCACAACGCCGTCGTGCTCCAGGAAGCGGAGACCTGCCGCCTGCCGCGCGCCGTGGTCGAGCGGCTGAGCAAGGAGACGCCGCGCCTGCACGCCCGCCTGATGGAGCGCTGGTACCAGTCTCTGCACCAAGCCGACGAGTGGCTGACCGAACTGTCCACCGGCAGTGCCCGGCGGCGGCTGGCCCGGCTGTTCCTGAAGCTCGCCGCCGATGCTCCGGACGGACCGGTCCTGCTGTCGGGCCGCGAGGATCTGGGCGCCATGCTCGGCGTCGGCATGGAAACGGCCAGCCGCACCATCGCCGAGTTCAAGCGCGCGGGCTTGGTCGTCGAGCGGGCGCCGAACGTCTTCGACTGCGACCGGTCGGCGCTGGCGGCCGTGGCGCTCGACGGGTGAGCGTCCCCGCTCCTCCCGTCCCCCATCCTGCGAAGCGGGCCGGCTCACGCCGATTTTTGCGAAATCGCCCACATATGCATGCAATCACAAAGAAATGATGGTTCGGATTCAACACAAATACGCGATATGCTCTTGAGCACTTGCACAACCGGGACTAAGATACACTCGGGTATGCAGGAGGGGTGCATGGCGGGCCTGTTGCAGGAGCTGACGGGACGCGTCGCGCACACGAACGCAGCCTTGGCGGTTTGCCCAACGGCGACAACCGGCCCATGCCGGCTGACGCCACGCACGGGCGCCGTCCGGCGGAACACCGCCAGCCACGCCCCATCCGATCGAACCGGCCCGCAAGGGCCTGCGGCGACCGTTCCGCCGCAGCCCGCCGACCGGCGCCATCGGGTGGAGGCCCCCGGGGACCGCAGTGACCCTCATTCCCTTCTGAAAGGATCATCGAGAATGAACGACAACAGCGAACGCCTCCCGTCCGTGCAGCCGGCGAACCTGGACCTCTCCTTCATCAACGCGCGGCTCGAGACGGCCGGCTACACGCCTGAGCAGGCTTCGGCCTCGGTCGAGGCCTACCGTCAGTTCCTCGTCGTGGTGGCGGCCAAGCCGAACCTGATCCTGGTGCCGACGAAGGCGGCGGACGCGGCGTGGCACGAGCACATCCTGTTCATGGACCGCTACGAGGCGGACATGAAGCGTCTGGTCGGCGCCCGCGTCCATCATCATCCGGACGCTCCCGACGCCGCCGCCTGGCAGAAGGCCGTCGCCAACACCCAGGACGCCTTCCGGGCGACGCTCGGCGTGGAGCTGCGGACGGAGGAACTCGCCGGGTGCTACCTCACGGTCGAGGCGGCCTGAGCGTCATACCATCGTATTGACCGTTGCATGATGTCGGCGGTTTTCTGCTAAATTCATTCGAACGGCAGCGCGTTTCACGCCTCCCGACCGGCGGTCCAGGCCACGGTCGGGGGCGCTCCGTCAACCCCGGCGGCGAAGGGAGGAAAGAGTGGTGTCCGATCTCGTCCATGACCTCTCCAGCCGCGCCCGGGACATGAACGCGGCGCTCACCGTCTTCGACAAGAGCGACACGCTGCTGGCGACCAACGACAAGCAGAAGACCATTTATCCCTTCATCGACTTCTCGCGCTCGGTGACGTTCCGCGACATCGTGTGGGAGTGCGTGAAGCACAGGAAATTCAGTTCGGACACCATCTATTCCGACCCGGCGCGGTGGATCGGCTACGCCGAGGACCTCCGGCGCTTCAACCGGTTCTGGCAGTCCTTCACGCTCCATTCCGACGGGCGCGTCATCCAGATCACCTACGAGCGTTTGGACGAGACCGACGGCTGGTGGTACCAGATCCGGCGCGACGTCACCAGCAACGTCAAGGACAGCGTCCGGGGCGGCTACGACAGCCTGATTTCCCTCAACGGCAGCGGCGTCCTGCCGCAGTCCGCCCGGCCCTCCTTCGTCGTCCGGCTTCTCGACGCCCTGCCCTACCCGGCGGCGCTGCTGACGCCGCGCTGCCAGGTCATCGACGGCAACCCGTCCTTCGCCTCCATCCTGTCGCGGGGCGACGGGCTGTCCATGGTCGGCGGCCGGCTGTGCATCCCCGGCGCCCCAACCGAGCAAGCGGAGCTTTCCAAGCGGGCCGCCGGCTTCTTCCGCCGCCGCACCCGCACGCCGATCACGCTCCGCGTGTCGCGCCTGGACCAGCCGGCGCCCTATTTCGCCACCCTGTCCGAGCCGCCGGCCCAGAGCGACGGAGGCGGCGGGCCCATGAACGGCATGCTGCTTCTGACCCTCGTCGATCCGGACGTGCTGCCCAGCGTGTCGGCGCGCACCGTCGCCGAGCTTCTCCAGATCACCGGCTCGGAGGCCGAGATCGCGCTGGCCCTGTGCTCCGGGCGGAGCGTCGACGAGATCGCCGAGGATCGCGGGGTGGAGCGGCGCACCGTCTACAATCAGGTCTCGTCCATCCTGGGCAAGACGGGGCTGCGCAACCAGGCGGGTATCGTCCGGCAGGTGACCACGATCTGCTGGCATTTCGGGTCGCGCGCCTGATCGATTCCGGGTATGGTGCGTGACGCGTCGCCGGCCGCGCGAATACCTGGATATGAACGCACTCTTGTGCATACATATGGCGGACGTCCGGCGCGGTTCCGGCTCCGCTCTGGCCGGATGCCATGACGGAGGCAGGGGCGTCTGATTCTCCCACTCCCCGGCAACCGCCCTGCAGCGTCCCGCACCATGCCTCTGCCCGCCCCCCTTCGCCTGCTCCTGACCGTTCTGGCCGTCGTGACCGGCGTCGCGGGCGCCGCTGTTCCGACCGCGGCGGGGACCCTGCGGGCCAGCCTGTCCGACGATCTGACGACCATCGACCCGTTCGCCTTTCCCGGACTGATCTCGTCCGGCGTCCTGCGCCAGGTCTATGAGGGCTTCACCGCCATCGACGCCGCCGGCAACGCCGTTCCGGCGCTGGCCACCCGCTGGGAGACGCCGGACGGCGGGCGCACTTGGCGCTTCACCCTGCGCCCGGACGCGCGATTCCATTCGGGACGCCCCTTCACCGCCGCCGACGTCCTGTGGACCTGGGAACAGCACCTGACGCGCAAGCCCCAGCCCGGCTACAGCGCCTTCTACCTGCGCGGCGTCGAGGGGGCTGCGGCGCTGCAGCAGGGGACCGCCGCCGCGCTGTCCGGCGTCGCTGTTCGCGACCCCCACACGCTCGAGGTGCGGCTGACCGAACCCGACGCCCTGTTTCCGCTCTACCCCTTCCTGTTCGTCGACCGCGGGATGGCGGCCGAGTTCGGGCCGGCGTGGCCCGAGCGGGCGTCCGGCGGCACCGGGCCGTTCCGCCTCGCCTCCTGGCGGCGCGGCGAGTCCGTGCGCCTGGAGGCCCACGCCGCCTATTGGGGCGGCGCGCCCGCCGTGGACGCGGTGTCGCTGGCGGTGCTGCCCGACACCAACACGATGCTGGCGCGCTACGACGCCGGAGACCTCGACGTCGCTCCGCTTCCCGACAACGCCGTGCGCACCGTGGTCCGCCAGCCGCGCTACGACGGGCAGGTCGCCGCCTTCGCCCGCGCGCAGGTGCGCTATCTCGCGCTGAACCAGGATCTGTACCCGCCCTTCCGCGACCGGCGCGTGCGCGAGGCGGTCGGCCTCGCCCTGGACCGCGTCGCCACGGTCAACGGACTTCACGCCGGGCGGGCGGTGCTGACGAACGGCTTCGTCACGCCCGGCCTGGGCGGCTACCAACCGGACGCGCCGCCGCTGCCCCCGGCCGATCCGAACCGGGCCAGGGCGCTGCTCGCGGAGGCCGGTCACGCCGGGGGCCGGGGGCTGCCGCCGCTCCAGATCGCCGGCGGCCCCAACGTGCGCGAGGAGGCCACCTATTTCGCCGCCCAGCTCACCGCGGTTCTGGGGATTCCGGTCGGCGTGCGAATCCAGGAGCGCGCGGCCTTCGTGGCGGCGATCAACGAGGGGCGCGAGGCGCTGTTCATCAACGGCTGGACGGCGGATTTTCCCGATCCCATGGACCAGCTCGCCACCCAGTGGCACAGCGCCAGCCCGACCAACCGCATCCATTGGCGCAACGCGGAGTTCGACCGGCTCATGGAGCGGGCGCGCGGCCTCGCCGACCCCGCCGCCCGCAACGCGCTCTACCGGAACGCCGAGGCCCTGCTCCGCGAGCAGGCCGTGGCGCTGCCCCTGCCGGCGCCGCAGTTCGTGGCGCTGGTGCGGCCGGGCGTGACCGGGCTGGTCATCCGGCCCGACGGCACGACCGACTACCACGCCGCCCGGCTGCCATGACGGGGCGCCGGCCCGGCCTGTCTCGGCGAATGTCTCAACGATTGACTTGGCGATTGCCCTGGCGGCTGGCCCGGCGCCTTCCGGGGCTGCTGATTCTGGCCGGAGCCGCCGTGCTGGCGAGCTTTCTCGCCTCCCACGCGCTTCCCGGCGACCCGGTGATGCTGATGGTCGATGGGCGGGCCGCCGACCCGGAGATGATCCGCCGGCTGCGGGAAGACGCCGGGCTGGACCAGCCTCTGGCCGTTCAATTCCTGTCCTACGCGCTGGACCTGCTGCGGGGTGACCTTGGCCAATCGCTGCGCTACGGCGGCGTTCCGGTGACGGCGCTGCTGGGCGAGGCCCTGCCGGTGACGCTGGAGCTGATGGCCGGCGCGGCGGCGCTCGCCCTGCCCTGCGGCCTCGCGCTGGGCCTCGCCGCCGCCGACGTCCGGCGGGCGTGGCCGGGCACCGCCCTGATGGTCGGGTCGGTGCTGGCCCTGTCGGTGCCGCCGCTGGCTCTGGCGACGTGGCTGATGCTGGCGGGGTCCGGCACGGCGCCCTGGGCGGTGGCGGCGCTCGCCCTGCCGGCGGCGGCGATGATCGCCCGCCTGACGCGGACCCAGGTGATGGAGGTGCTGGGACGCGACTTCGTCCGCACCGCCCGGGCCAAGGGGCTGGGGCGGGCCGCCGTCCTGCTGCGCCACGCCCTGCCCAACGCCCTGGTGCCGCTGACCGCGGCGGTCGGATCGGTGGCCGGAACGATCCTCACCACCACGGCGGCGGTGGAGAGCGTCTTCGCCCTGCCGGGGATCGGGCGGCTGACCGTCCAGGCGGTGCTGGCCCGCGACCACACGGTGGCCGGGGCCGCCGTCCTGGTCTTCGTCCTGCTGCAGATCGCCATCAGCCTGTCCGCCGAGCTGCTGATCGGCCTCGCCGATCCGCGGCTGCGCGACGATGACGAGCCGCCGTGATCGCGGTCCGTTCCCCCGCCGGACGCGCCGGTCTGCTGCTCGCGGCGG
The DNA here is from genome assembly GCF_040500525.1 of Azospirillum formosense. Classification (NCBI taxonomy): domain Bacteria; kingdom Pseudomonadati; phylum Pseudomonadota; class Alphaproteobacteria; order Rhodospirillales; family Azospirillaceae; genus Azospirillum; species Azospirillum formosense. Next base: position 406,992 of record NZ_CP159405.1, read on the forward strand.
CGCTGGCGGTGCCGCTGGCCCTGGCCGCCCTGCTGCTGCCGCTCGATCCGTCCGCCATGGATCTCGGGCAGGTCTGGGCCGGACCGTCCGCCGCCCACCCGCTGGGCTGCGACGGGCTGGGCCGCGACGTCGCCGCCCGGCTCATCGCCGGGACGGGGACCTCCTTCGCCATCGCAGGGTTGGCGCTCGCCCTGGCGGTGGGGCTCGGCGTCGCCTCGGGCGGCGTGGCGGGCTGGATCGGCGGACGGACGGACGCGGCGGTGCTCCGGCTGGCCGATCTGCTGCAGGGCTTTCCCGAGCTGTCGCTCGCCATCGTCGCGTCCGCGCTGCTTGGTCCTGGCACCAAGGCGATGGTGCTGACGCTCGCCCTGGCGGCGTGGCCGTCGCAGGTCCGCTGGTGCCGGGCGCTGGCCCTGTCGAACCGGAGCGCCGAGCATGTGCGGGCCGCCACCGCCCTCGGCGCAAGGCCGCTGCACACCGTCCGCCGTCATCTCCTGCCGGCGGTCGCCGGGCCGGTGGCCATCCGCGCCGCCCTGTCCATCGGCCCCGTCATGGTGGCGGAGGCGACGCTGAGCGGCCTCGGTCTGGGCATCCAGGAACCGGCGGTCTCCCTGGGCACCCTGATCCGCGACGGGCTGGCCGACCTGCGCGACGCCCCCCACCTGATCGCCGCGACGACGGTCACCGTCGCCGCCATCGCGCTGGCCGTCAACCTGCTGGCCGAGGGGCTGCGCGAGGGCCTCGACCCGCGGGGGCGCTGGTAGAGGACGCAGCCGCGTCAGCCCTGCCCGGCGGCCGCGCCGCGCTCGTACCAGCCGCGGGTCCGCTTCACGATCCGGACCACCGACAGCATCACCGGCACCTCCACCAGCACGCCGACCACGGTGGCCAGCGCGGCGCCGGACCCCAGACCGAACAGGCTGATGGCGGCGGCCACCGCCAGCTCGAAGAAGTTCGACGCCCCGATCAGCGCCGCCGGAGCGGCCACGCACCAGGCCACGCCGAACCGGCGCGACAGCCAGTAAGCCAATCCCGCGTTGAGATAGACCTGGATCAGGATCGGCACGGCCAGCAGCAGGATGACCAGCGGCTGCGCCAGGATCTGCTCGCCCTGGAAGCCGAACAGCAGGACCAGCGTGGTCAGCAGGGCAAGAAGCGACAGCGGCTGCATCACGCCCAGCGTCCGCGTCAGCGCCCCCTCCCCGCCCGACGCCAGAAGCCCGCGCCGCCACAGCTGGGCCGCCGCCACGGGGATGACGATGTAGAGCAGCACCGACAGCAGCAGCGTGCCCCACGGCACGGTGATCGACGCGACGCCGAGCAGCAGGCCGACCAGCGGCGCGAAGGCGAAGACCATGATGAGGTCGTTCAGCGCCACCTGGCTCAGTGTGTAGTGCGGCTCCCCCTCGCACAGGTTGGACCAGACGAAGACCATGGCCGTGCAGGGCGCGGCGGCCAGCAGGATCAGCCCGGCGATGTAGGACGGGATCTGCTCCTGCGGCAGCAGCGGCGCGAACAGATGGCCGATGAACAGGCTGCCGAGCAGCGCCATCGAGAAGGGCTTGACCGCCCAGTTGATGAGAAGCGTCACGCCGACGCCGCGCCAATGCTCCTTCACCCGCCCCAGCGCGCCGAGGTCGATCTTCAGCAGCATCGGCACGATCATCAGCCAGATCAGCGCCGCCACCGGCAGGTTGACCCGGGCCAGCTCCGCCGCCGCGATCGCCCGGAACAGGCCCGGCGCCACGGAGCCGAGCGCGATGCCCGCGACGATGCACAGGACCACCCAGACGCTGAGGTAGCGCTCGAACAGGCCCATTGCCGGACGGGGAGCCGGCTCCCGATGGACGTCAGCGGTCATGCCGGGCCATCCTCCCGGCGAACCTGGCCGATGCGCTGCCCGGCGCCGTCCACCACCGCCTCGCCGTCCTCCTTGGCGAAGGCCCCGCGCTGCGGGTCGGGAAGGATGTCCAGGACCAATTCGGACGGGCGGCACAGCCGCACGCCGAGCGGCGTCACGACGATCGGCCGGTTGATGAGAATGGGGTGGGCGACCATGGCGTCGAGAAGCCGTTCGTCATCGAGCGCCGGATCGTCCAGGCCAAGCGCCGCGTAGGGGGTGCCCTTCTCGCGCAGCACGGCGCGCACCGGCACGCCCATGCGGCGGATGAGGTCGGCAAGCGCGTCGCGTCCCGGCGGCGTCTTCAGATACTCGACGACGACCGGCTCGACGCCGCTGTTGCGGATCATCGCCAGCGTGTTGCGCGAGGTGCCGCAATCCGGGTTGTGGTAGATGGTGACCGCTGTCATGGGAACTGTCCGCCGAGGCTGCTGGGGCCCCTATATTTCCATACTTGTCGAAATATAGAAACGTGGATTCGCCGGGCCGGCCGATCCACCGCCCCCGTGTGGCCGCCCCCGTGTGGCCGGCGGCGCGCTTGCCGGTGGGGTGCCCGTCCGTTAGGCTGCGCCCCATGAACGTCAAGGATGTCATCGCCGGGCTGGGAGCGCTGGCGCAGGAGCACCGGCTGGCCGCGTTCCGGGAACTGGTGCAGCAGGGTCCGGACGGGCTGCCCGCGGGCGTGCTGGCGGAGCGGCTGGGCCTCGCCCCGGCGACCCTGTCCTTTCATCTCTCGCAATTGAGCAACGCCGGGCTCGTCGCGTCGCGCCGCCAGGGGCGGCTGATCATCTACAGCGTCGATGTCGGGCGCTTCCAGGCGCTGCTCGGCTTTCTGACCGAGAATTGCTGCCAGGGAAACGCGGATCTCTGCCGGCCGCGTCCCGGCGGCTGCGCGCCCGAAAGCGACTGAGGCGCGGTCAGCGCCGCTGCAGCGACATGGTGTAGCGGAAGCCGGCACCGGGGTGGGTGTTCACCGCGATCTCCACCAGACGCCCGTCATCGGTGAAATAGCGCCGGGTGATGACGAGGATCGGCGACTGCGGCGGGACATGCAGGCGCGAGGCGACGTTCAGGCTGGCCGGGGCGGCCTCGATGTCCTGCATCACCTCGGCGATGCGAACGCCGTAGCGCTGCTCAAGCACCGTGTAGATGGCGTACTGCACCACATCCAGATTGCGCACCACGTCGGAGAAGGCGGCGTCGATGTAGACCTCCACGTAGGAGAAGGGCTCCGACGTCTCGCGGGTGCGGCGCAGCGCGCTGACGCGGAACCACTGCGTGTCCGGGCGGCAGCCCAGCCGGCCCGCCAGCTCCTCCTCCACGATGATGCGGTCCACCGAGAGGATTTCCAGCCGGGTCGAGGTGGCGTACTGGACCAGCTCGTCCAGGGAACTGATGGAGTTGACGAAGCGCCCGTCGGCGCGGCGCGCCGCCAGGACCGAACCCGATCCCTGGCGGCGCAGGATGTAGCCCATCTCCTGAAGCCGGCGCAGCGCCTCGCGGACCGTGTGTCGGCTGACGGCGAAGCGGCTGCACAGTTCCTGCTCGGTCGGCAGGCGGTCGCCGACGGCGTAGGCGCCGGCGTCGATCTCCTCCAGCAGGCTGCGGACGATCTCCTGGTAGAGCGGAGTCTCCCCCCGCTCCGCCGCGCCGTCCGTGCCGCTGTTTTCCTTCAGGCTGTCCGCTTCGTCCGACATCGCATCCCTCATGATGCCGGAAGATGGACGAGGCGGGGCGCCGATGCAACCGGCGTACGGGCCGGCGCACGACAACTCCCGCGCGGGACCGTCCGCTTACGTCAGCAGGACCAGCGACAGGGCCGGGAAGGCGTTGATGGCGATCAGCGCAACCACCCGCATCCCGTAGAAGGGCAGCACCCCCTTCACGATGGAATGGAGCGGCATCTTGGTGATGCGGCTCATCACGAACAGGTTCAGGCCGACCGGCGGCGTCAGGGTCGCCACCTCCACCAGCGCGGTCATGATGACGGCGAAGTGGATCGGGTTCACCCCCACCGCCTGGGCCATCGGGAACAGGATCGGCGCCAGCAGCACGATCATCGACACGCCGTCCAGGAACATCCCGATGACGAGCAGCAGCAGATTGACCGCCAGCAGGAACTCGAAGGGGGAGACCTGCGCCTCCTTGAGCATCGCGGTCAGCTCGGCGGACAGGCCGAGGCGGGTCAGCACCGCGGTCAGCAGGCCGGAGCCGAGCAGCACGCCGTAGATCATCACCGTCTGGAGGACCGACTCCCGCGCCGTCTCCCACACCGCGGCGAGGTTGGCCGTGCGGTAGACCATTGTCACCAGGACGACCGCGTAGATGGCGGCCAGGGCCGACACCTCGGTCGGAGTGAACCAGCCCATGTAGATCGTGCCGATGATGAGCACCGGCATCATCAGCGCCCCGGCGGCACCCGGCAGGCGCCGGCCGAAGCCCTTCCAGTCCGGGCGCTCGCCGACATGGCCGTAGCCCTTGACCCGGCTGACGATCAGCGTGGTGAGGCCGAGCAGGAACGCCTCGAACAGGCCGGGCACGATGCCGGCGATGAACAGGTCGGTGATCGGCAGGCCGACGATGGAGCCGATCAGGATGAAGGTCAGCGACGGCGGGATCATCAGGCCCAGCGTGCCGCAGACCGCGACCAGCGAGGCGGCGAAGCGGGGCGGGTAGCCCTCCCTCGGCATCAGCTTCACCGCCGCCGGGCCGAGCGCCACGGCGCAGGCCACCGACGAGCCGTTGACCGCGGCGAAGAACACGCTGGACATGGCCAGCGCCAGGGCGATGCCGCCGCGGAAGTAGCGGATGATCGTCCCGACCAGCTCCAGGATGACCAGGGCGAGGTTGCCGCGCGACATCAGGTTGCCGGCGAAGATGAAGAACGGGATGCAGACCAGCGCGTATTTGTCCACGGAATCCCAGGCCATCTGCGCGACCAGGACGACCGGGATGTTGAAGTTGAAGGTCAGCAGGCCGACCGCGATGACGCCCAGCGCCAGCGCGATGTGCACGCCCGCGGCCACGAAGAACAGCAGGCTGACGACGGCTACGATGGTGGTCATGGTGTTTCCTCCCCTTTTTCAGCCGTCGTTCAGAGATTCTCGCCCTCGACGGGCGGATCGGGATCGTGGCCGCGCAGCAGCAGGATGATGTTGCCGACGAAGGCGAAGCCGTAGAGCACCCCGCCCAGCGGCAGCACCAGCCGGACCGTCCAGAGCGGCAGGTCGAGGTTGGATTCCGTGAACATGCCGATGGCCTGGAGGTGAGCGACCTCCTGCACGCCGGCGATCACCAGAAGCACGCTGAAGGCCAGCCCGATCAGGCTGTTCAACCAGGCGAAGGCCAGCCGCACCCGGTGCGGCATCATGTTCAGCAGCAGGTCCATGCGGATGTAGTGGCCGTGCCGCGTGCCGACTCCCAGCGACAGCAGGACGCTCCACACCACCAGGAAGCGGACCAGCTCCTCCGCCCACCAGTGGCTTTCCGACAGGAGGGAGCGGCTGGACGCCTCGTAGAACATGAAGCCGATGGCCGCCATCATCAGGATCGTGGCGACGTTCAGAAGGATGCGGTCCTCGATGAAGCTCCACCAGCCCGGCAGGCCGCGGCCCGGCGACGAGGCGGCGTCCGCCGCGGGCGACGTCGCCTGGTTGTGCGGGGCCGCGGAGGTCGCCGCGGACGTCAATGTATCGGTTCCCGGCATGGGTGGAACTCCCTTCACGAGAAGACCTGGGTCTGGGGGACGCGGCTCAGCCAGCCGGTGGCGCGCTCGTAGGCGTCGGCGATGCGCAGCAGCGTGGACTCCGCCTGCGGGCGGCCAATGAGCTGCATGGCGATGGGCATCCCGTCCGGATCGAAGCCGGCGGGCGTGACGAGCGCCGGCAGACCGAGGTAGGAGACCGGACGGGTCAGCGCCGCCACCCCGGCGACCACCGCGGCCATCGCCGGCCCGGCGCCCACGTCGGTCTGGGCGGCGGTCGGCACGCGGCCGCGCAGGGCGGCGACGAACAGCGCGTCGCACCGGGCGAAGGGGCCGTCGATCATCGCCCGGAGATGAAGCGCGCGAAGCTGCTTCGCCTGGAGGTAGGAGGCCGCCGGCACCATCAGCCCCTGCAGAAGCCGCGCGCGCACCTGCGGGCCGTAGTCCTGCGGACGCTCGCGCAGCCAGGGCGCGTGGACGGCCGCCGCCTCCGGCGTGAAGACGAGGTTGGCGAGGTCGCCGTAGGGCTCGTGGTCGGGGATGTCCACCTCCACGACGCGGGCGCCGGCGCGCTCCAGCACTGCCCGCGCCTGCTCCAGCGCGGCGGCCACGGCGGGGTCGAGGCCGTCGTAATAGAACTGCCGCGGGATGCCCAGCCGCAGCCCCTCGACCCCCTGGCCGAGGCCGTCCACGGCGTCCGTCCGCCCGGTGATCAGCGAGAACAGCGTCGCCGCGTCCTCCGCGCTGCGGGCGAGCGGGCCGACGCAGTCCAGGCTGTCCGACAGCGGCATCACGCCGTCCATCGGCGTCGCCCCCTGCGTCGGCTTCAGCCCGACCACGCCGCACAGCGCCGCCGGAAGCCGCACCGACCCGCCGGTGTCCGACCCCAGCGAGCCGAAGGCCAACCGCGCCGCCACCGCCGCCCCGGAGCCGGAGGAGGAGCCGCCGGTGATGCGGTTGGGGTCCCAGGGGTTGCGGCAGCGCCCGAGATGGGCGTTGTGCCCGGTCGGCCCCATGGCGAATTCGGCCATGTGCAGCGTGCCGAGCGTCACCGCCCCCGCCGCGTCCAGCCGCTCCAGCACCGTGGCCGTCCGCTCCGGGCGGAAGCCGCCGCGGATCGTCGGGGAACCGCAGGTGCAGCGCTTGCCGGCGCGGTAGAACATGTCCTTGTGGGCCAGCGGCACGCCGTGCAGCGGCCCGCGCAGCCGCCCGGCCCGCGCCTCCGCGTCGGCGGCGCGGGCGGCGGCCAGCGCCTCCTCCGGCTCGACCGACAGGACGGCGTTGAGCGTCGGATTCAGCCGGGCGATGCGGTCGAGGCAGGCGTCGGCCAGGGCCTCCGCCCGCAGCGCGCCGTCGCGGACCGCCCTCGCGGCCTCCGTCAGGGTCAGCGATGTGGGATCGGTCATGCCCGCTCCCCGGCACTGGTTCCGGCGGCACCGGTTCCGGCCGCCAGCGCGGCGTGGGCGCCCAGCGGCACGTCGAACAGCGACCCGCCGGGATGCGCCGCCGCCAGGATGCCCGGCACGGCGGCCAGCAGGCGCCCGCACAGGGCGGCGTCCGCGTCGTCCAGGGTCACCTCCTGAATCCTGGCCAGGGTCCGCGCGCAGGCGGCGGCATCCCCGATGAGGTTTTCCGTCATTCCTTCCCTCCCTTCCGGTGCTGTCCCCGCGCGGCTCTTCCGGCCGTTCACCGCGGGCAGGGCCTTGTATGGTCCCCTTACCCGGATCGTTGCAGCGTCATCTCATAGCGGTATCGTCCGGCCGCGTGGCTGCTGACCGCCACCTCCAGCGCGTTTCCTTCGGCGTCCAGATAATGGCGGATCACCACTAGGATCGGGGTGCCGACCTCCACCGACAGGCGGGACGCCAGGTTGGCGTCCGCCGAGGTCGCCTCGATGGATTGCACGACCTCCTCGATGCGCAGGCCATAGCGGCTTTCCAGCACCGCGTAGACCGCGACCGGAAAGGTGCCGATGGCCTGGGCCACGTCGTCGAAGGCGGCCGGCAGGAACACCTCGGTGTAGCAGAGCGGAGTCCGCTCCCCCGGCTGGCGGCGCAACGCCACCACCCGGACCCAGGGCGTGTCCGGCTGGGAGCGCAGAAGCTCCGCCGTCCGCCCCTCCACCAGGATCTTCTCCACCGCTAGCACCTCCAGCCGGGTGGAGGAGGCGTACTGCCCGATCTCCGCGAGGCTGGACAGCGTGTTGTGGAACCGCCCGTCGGGCCGGGCGGCGGTCACCACCGACCCCGAGCCCTGGCGGCGCGCGATCAGGCCGAGATCCTGGAGCCGGCGCAACGCCTCCCGCACCGTGTAGCGGCTGGCGGAGAAGCGCAGGCACAGCTCCTGCTCGGTCGGCAGCCGTTCGCCGACCCCGACCCGCCCGTCCGAGATGTCGGCGCGCAGCGCCTCCAGGATTTCCTGGAAACGCGGCCCCTCCGCGGCGGACGGGCGGACGGAGGCCGGGCGAACGGCGGTCTTCACAGCGCCCCCTGCTCGCGCAGCGCGGCGATCCGCTCCGGCCCGATGCCGATGCGGCCCAGCACCTCCTCGGTGTCGGCGCCCAGCGCCGGGGCGGTGCGGGTGGGCAGCGTCTCGCCGCCGATGCGCACCGGCCCGGTCAGCATCCGCACCCCGCTGGACCCGTCCGGATAGACGAAGTCGGCCACCCGGTCGCTGTCGCGGACGAAGGGGTTCTCCAGCGATTGCGCGATGTCGAGGACCGGGGCGGCGGGAACGGCGCCGCCGAGGATCTCCACCCACTCCGCCGTGTCGCGCTGGCCGAGCACCTCGTCCAGCAGGACGGTGAGCTGTTCGCGGTTGGCGAGCCGGTCCTTGAAGCTGCGGAAGCGTGGGTCGTTCCCCCATTCCGGCTTGCCGATCTTGTCGCAGAAGACCGGCCAGAACTTCTCCTTGTTGCACATCACGAACAGCCAGCCGTCGCGCGTCCGGTAGAGCTGCGACGGGGTCAGCGAGGGGTGCGCGGAGCGCGGCTCCCGCCCCTGGTTGTGGCCGCCGTTGAGGTACCAGGTGGCGAGGTAGGTCATGTTGTGCAGCGCCGTGTCGAACAGGCTGACGTCCACGTCCGAGCCCTTGCCGCTGGCCCGCGCCCCGACCACGCCGGAGACGAGGCCGAAGGCGGTCATCAGGCCGGTCATCATGTCGACCACCGACATGCCGAAGCGGGCGGGCGGGCCGTCCGGCTCGCCGGTCACCGACAGGTAGCCGGCCTCCGCCTGCATCAGATAGTCGTAGCCCGGCCAGGCCCGCCGCGGCCCCGTGCGCCCGTAGGCGGACAGGTGGGCGCAGACGATCTTCGGGTTGACCGCCTTCAGATGCTCGTAGGTCAGCCCCAGCTTGTCCGGCAGGTCGCCGCGCAGGTTGTCCAAAACGGCGTCGGCGTGGCGCACCAGCTCGTGCAGCACCGCCATGCCCTCGGGGTGCTTCAGGTTGAGGGTGATGCTGCGCTTGTTGCGGTTGAAGGACTGGTAGAAGTGGCTGTTGCCGGGGCCGAAGAAATGGGGGCCGACATGGCGGCCGACCTCGCCGCCCTCGGCGGGATTCTCGACCTTGATGACTTCAGCCCCGAGATCGGCCAGCAGCATGGTGCCGAACGGGCCGGCGCCGTATTGCTCCACGGCGATGACGGTGACGCCTTCGAGGGGTAGCACGCGGTGTCTCCCTGATGGGGGTGTGCGGGGTGTGTGGGGAGTGGTTGCGCTGGGCCCCCACCCAACCCTCCCCCGCTTCGCAGGGGAGGGCTTTTGTCCTCACACCGGATTCTGCTCGATCAGCCGCTTGGCGATGATGATGCGCTGGATCTCGTTGGTGCCCTCGCCGATGCACAGCAGGGGGGCGTCGCGGTAGAGCCGCTCCACCACGAACTCCTTGGAGTAGCCGTAGCCGCCGTGGATGCGCATGGCGTCCAGGGAATTTTCCACCGCCGCCTCGGAGGCGAAGAGCTTGGCCATGCCGGCCTCGTAGTCGCAGCGCTCGCCGCGGTCGAGCGCCTTGGCCGCCTGCTGGACGAGCAGCCGCGCCGCCGAGACGCGGGTCGCCATGTCGGCCAGCTTCATCGCCACGGCCTGATGCTCGTGGATCGGCTTGCCGAAGGTCTTGCGCTGCTGGCTGTACTTGACGGATTCGTCCAGCGCCGCCTGGGCGACGCCGACGCCGCGCGCCGCCACGTTGACGCGGCCCAGCTCCAGGCCGGAGATGGCGCAGGCCATGCCGCGGCCCTCGACCCCGCCGATCAGCCGGTCGGCCGGGACGCGGTAGTCCTCGAAGACCAGCTCGGCGGAATCGATGCCCTTGTAGCCCAGCTTCTCCAGCTTGCGGCTGACCTGGAAGCCCGGCCCCTTCTCGGCCAGGAACATCGTCATGCCCTTGTGGCGGGGCTGCGCCGTCGGGTCGGTCTTGACCAGCAGGGCGAAGCAGCTTCCCTGGATGCCGTTGGTGATCCAGGTCTTCGAGCCGTTGATGACGTAGTCGTCGCCGTCGCGCTTGGCCACCGTGCGGATGGCCTGGAGGTCGGTGCCGCAGTCCGGCTCGGTCAAAGCGAGGCCGCCGCGCAGCTCGCCAGTGGCGAAGCGCGGCAGGAAGGCGGCCTTCTGCTCCTCCGTCCCCGTCTTGGTGACGATGAAGGCCATGATGAGGTGGGAGTTGATGATGCCGGACAGCGACATCCACACCGAGGAGATGCGCTCGATCATCTTGGCGTAGGTGGAGGGGCGCAGGCCCAGCCCGCCATACTCCTCGGGGATCGTCGCCCCGAACAGGCCCAGCTCCTTCATCCGCTCGACGATCTCGTCGGGGTAGGCGTCGTCATGCTCCAGCTTCAGGGCGACCGGACGGACGTGGCGGTCGAGGAAGCGGTCCACGCTGTCGAGGATCAGGCGCTCCTGCTCGTCGCGTTCCGCATCGGTCATGCTGGCGGTGGTGTCGCTCATGGCGTGTTTCCCGGATTAATGGTCAGCGGACGGACGGCGACAGCACGGACAGCGAGTCCGCCGCGCGCGGGCTGGCGTCGAGGCCGAGGACAGCGTCGGCAATGCGCGACGCGGCGGTCTCGTTCACGGCCATGGCGGCGTTGCCGCGGTACTTGTCCACGATCTCGGCGTTGGACAGCGGACGATCGGCGGCGCCGCGGTTGATGTGCTCGCGGTGGCGCAGCTCCCGCCCGTCGTCGAGCGTGATGACCAGCTCGCCCGAATAGGCCTTGGGGAAGGGCGAGTCGGGGTCGTGGCGGTAGGACACCTTCGACGCGATGTCGAGGATCGCCGCGTCGCCCAGCGCGTCGTTCTCCAGCTCCGCCAGGGTCAGGCGCCCGCGCACCAGCGCGGCGGCGACCAGGAAGGGCACGCTGAACTGCGCGTCGTAGGAATTGGAGGGCCGCTTCTTGTTGGCCTCCGGCTCGCAGACGGTCTTGACCACCTGCTCGGGCACCAGCGCCTCGATGCGGCGGATGCGCGCGAGGTCGAGGCCGTCGCGGCGCAGCTCCAGGGCGGCGTCCACGCAGGCGTGGGTGAAGTGGCAGGCCGGATAGGGCTTGATCGCCGTCGCCATCAGCTCCCACGTCTCGCCAAGGCCGGCGGTGGCGATGCCCAGCTCGGCGCGCCCGGCCTCCTTGCCGAGATAGGCGTTGAACAGGCCGAAGCGGCCCTCGTAGGGGCGGGTGACGCCGGTGAAGCCCTCGCGGGCCAGCGCCGCCGCGGTGATGCCCGCCGCCGCCGCCCAGCCGGGATGCAGGCGCTTGTTCCAGGCGCCGTCCTCCAGGAACTCCAGGCTGCCGCTCGCCATCGACAGGGCGATGCCCTGGGCGGCGGCCAGCTGCGCGCGGGTCAGGCCGAGCAGCCGGCCGGCGGCCAGCGCGCAGCCGAACACGCCGATCATGCCCGTCGGGTGGAAGCCCACCTGATGGAAGCCGCCGCGCGCCACCGCGCCGAGCCGGGCCGCCACCTCGACGCCCAGCACATAGGCGCTGACCACGGAACGGCCGTCCGCCCCGGTCATCGCCGCCGCCGACAGCACGGCGGGCATCACGCTGGCGGTCGGGTGGATGACGCCGCCGATGTGGGTGTCGTCGAAGTCGAGACCGTGGCAGAGCAGGCCGTTGACCGTCGCCGCGTCGCGCGCCGGCAGCGAGGCGGGCATGCCGATCACCGGCACCGGCCCCTCCCCCGCCAGCCCGCGCAGGGCGGTCAGCGTCTTGTGGGCGAAGTCATAGCGCGTCGAGGCGAGCGCGATGCCCACGGCGTCCAGCATGTGGTGCGGCGCGCGGGTGCGGACCTCCGCCGGGATGGCGTCGTCGGGGGTGTCGGCGACGAAGGCCGCCAGCGTGGCGGCGATCGAGTTGCTGGTCGGATCGGTGGCGGGCATGGTTCCTCCCTTTGTTCTTTTCAGGCCGTCGGTGCTTTCGGGTTGTCCGGATCAGTCGCCCCGGATCGATCGTCCCGGATCAGTCGCCGATGCCGTGGCCCCGCTTGGGGACGAGGCTGGCCCGCTCGAAGGTCACGAAGACCGTGCCGTCGGCCTTGTAGCCCTCGGTGTAGGTGGTCACGATGCCCTGCGTCGGGCGCTTCTTGGATTCGCGGACGTCCAGCACCTTGGAGCGCGCGTAGATCGTGTCGCCGGGGAAGACCGGGGCGACCAGCTTGATCTCCTTCCAGCCGAGGTTGGCGACGGACTTGTAGGAGACGTCGTCCACCGTCATGCCCAGCACCATGGCCAGCGTCAGGCCGCTGTTGACCAGCGGCTTGCCGAACTCCGACTTCTCGGCGAAGGCGTGGTCGCAGTGCATGGGATGGCGGTTCATCGTCAGCAGGCTGAACTGGATGTTGTCCGCTTCGGTGATGGTCCGGCCGGGGCGGTGCTCGTAGACATCGCCGACGGTGAAATCCTCAAGGTAGCGGCCAAGGTCGGCGACGATGGTCCGCGGTTCCTGAACATCGGGCATGGGCGGAAGTCTCTTGTCTGCGGATCGGAGGGGTGAATGCGGGGCGCCGATCATTTCAGGGTGACATGTTCAGCGCGTGTGATAGCATGTTGTACGTACAAATAACACGCCCCCTCACCCTTGGAAAGCGTTTTCATGCCCAACAATCCGCAAACCCCGGCAACGGCGCCGGAATCGCCGGTCCGCCGCTCCTACCTGTTCGTTCCCGGCGCCCGTCCCGACCGTTTCGCCAAGGCCCTGGGCGCCGGCGCCGACGCGGTGATCATCGATCTTGAGGACGCGGTGGCCCCCGGTGACAAGGACAGCGCCCGCGCCGCCGTCGGCGCCTTCCTGCGGGACCACGAGGGCGCGGGCGGGCCGGCCATTTTCGTTCGAACCAATTCGGTGCGCAGCCGCACCGGCCTGCTCGACATCCTCGCTTTGACCGATCTGCCGGACGGCGCCGCGCCGCGCTGGGCGGGCATTTTGCTGCCGAAGGTGGACGGGGCCGAGGACGTCCGGCTGGCCGCCGGGCTTCTCGACGAACGCGGCCTCCCCGGCGCGCTCGGCGCGCTGATCGAAAGCGCCGACGGGCTGGAGAACGTCATGGCGATCGCCGCGGCCTCCCCCCGCCTGTCCTTCCTGATGTTCGGCGGGGCCGACCTGTCGGCGGAACTGCGAGTCCCGCTGTCCTGGGAGCCGCTGGTGCAGGCCCGCACGCGAATCGTCCACGCCGCCGCCCGATTCGGGCTGGACGCGCTGGACATGCCGTGGATCGCGCTGGACGACGAGGAAGGCTACCGCCAGGAGTTGGCGCGCAGCGTCCTGCACGGCTTCACCGCGCGTTCGGCCATCCACCCCAAGCAGATCACCGCCATCCACGACGCCTACACCCCCTCGCCGGAGGCGGTCCTCCGCGCCGGGCGCGTCCTGGCCGCCTTCGAGGCCGCGGGCGGCGGGGTCTGCGTGCTCGACGGCAAGCTGGTCGAGCGGCCCCTGGTGCTGGGGTCCCATCGAATCCTGGCATTGGCCCGCCGCGCCGGAATGCTGTAGGCCAGAATCGACCGTTCACGCGCGCCGCGCCACCGCCACTTGTCCGGACTCCCATGACCACGCAAGAAACCCCGCCCGCCCCCTTTCCGCTGCTGCTGGCGGAGGTGACCAGCGTCCAGACCGTCGCCACCCTGTCGGTTCTGACGCTGGCGACGGTCGCCCCGCTGGCCGCCGCCTCGCTGGGGGTGGGGTCGGAGGCGGTCGGCTACCAGATCAGCGTCATCTACAGCGCCGCCGCCCTGGTGTCGGCCTTCGCCGGCCTGGTGGTCCGCCGCTGGGGCGCCGGCACGGTGGGCGTCCTGGCCCTGGGGCTGGGTCTGGTGGGCTGCCTGGGCCTCGCCACCGGCTCCCTGTGGGTGGCGGCGCTGGCGTCGGTGCTGCTCGGCATCGGCTACGGGCTGGTGAACCCGTCCTCCTCCCACCTGCTGAACCGCTTCACCCCGCCGGCCCGGCGCAATCTGGTCTTCTCGTTGAAGCAGACCGGCGTGCCGCTGGCCGGCGTGCTGGCCGGGCTGACCCTGCCGGGAATCGGCGAGATCGCCGGCTGGCGCGGGGCGGCGCTGGCGGTGGCCGCCATGTTCGCGCTGCTGCTGGTCCTCTTCGCGCCGGGCCGCCGGGTGTGGGACGACGACCGCAGCCCCGGCCTGCCGATCCGCGGCAACCTGATGGAGGGACCGCGGCTGGTCTGGCGGGTGCCGGCGCTGCGCGGCTTCGCGCTGATGGGCTTCTTCTTCTCGGCGATCCAGCTGTCGCTGATGGCCTTCACGGTGAACATGCTGGTGCACGACCTGCACTGGTCCATCGTGTCGGCCGGGCTGGCCGTGTCGGTGATGCAGGCGGCGGGGGCGGCGGCGCGCATCGGCTGGGGGCTGCTGGCCGACCGGCTGCGCTCCGGCGTGGCGGTGCTGGGCGGGATCGGCGTGCTGTCCGCCAGCGCCGCGTTGGCCACCGCCGGTCTGGGGCCAAGTTGGCCGGTGCCCGCGGTGATCGGTGTTCTGACGGTGTTCGGCATCGCCGCCATCGGCTGGAACGGCGTGTTCCTGGCGGAGGTGGCGCGGGTCGCGCCGAAGGGCACCGCCAGCACGGCGACGGGCGGCGCGCTGATGTTCACCTTCTCCGGCGTCGTCGTCGGGCCGGCGCTGTTCGCCACCCTGTTCAACACGGTCGGCAGCTACGGCGAGACCTTCGCCCTGATGATGGCCTTCCCGCTGGCAGGGGCGGCGGCCGTCCTGTTCTGGTCGCGCCGCAAGAGCTGACAGCGGCGGTCATCGACCCATCGCGTCGAGTTGTCCGTACAATAATGTTGGCACTCCCCACTGTTTTCCCCTATGATCGTTCGGACAAGCGGGCCAAAAGCGTCCGAACGCAGCCATTGGGAGGGAAGCCGATGTTCAATCCGTCGATGTTCAGGCCATTTTGGGCGAAGACGCTGCTGGTCGGGATGACCGTGGCCGGGCTGGCCGCCGGGGCGCCGGGTCAGGCCCGGGCGCAGGCGGCGCCGGTCGAGATGGTGATGACGGACGAGATCGCGACGTCCCACTGGACCGCCAAGATGATGGACGAGTATGCGGCTCTGATCGAGGAGCGCTCGAAGGGCCGCATCAAGCCGAAGGTCTTCCACTCCGGCACGCTCTACAAGGACAAGGACGCCGTCGCCGCCCTCGGGTCGGGCGCCGTTCACATGGTCTGGCCGGTCAGCGTGCAGCTTGAGAGCATCGCCCCGCAGTACGGCGTGGTGAACCTGCCCTTCGCCGTCACCGACGCCGCGATGTCCAAGCCGGAAACCGCGAAGGAGGTCTCGAAGCTGCTGTCCGGGCTGGTGGCCGACAAGGGCATCCGCGTCATGGGGCTGATGCGCACCGCCGACCTGATCTTCCTGTTCAAGGACAAGGAGGTCGCCTCCGTCGGGGACCTGAAGGGCAGCAAGATCCGCCTGACCGGCGGCCGCGTCCTGCAGCTTCTGATGCGCGACTTCGGGGCCAGCCCGGTGTCGATGCCCGCCTCCGAAATGGCGGCGGCGCTGATGCAGGGGGCCATCGACGGCATCTACACCTCCGCCGGCGGCTGGGAGATGGTCGGCACCAACGCCGCCAAGGTCGCCTCACTGGTGCCGGGCATGAGCCTGCTCACCTACTCCGTCCTGGTGGACGACAAGTGGATGAAGGGCCTGCCCGACGACCTGCGCCAGGTGGTGGAGACGACCACCAACGAGATCATCGCCAAGCAGTGGCAGCGCGCCATCGACGCCGACAAGAAGACCATGGACCAGATGATCGCCCAGGGCGGGCGGCTGGCCGTGGCTCCCGAGGCGGAGCAGGCGAAGTTCCGCGAGATCGCCAACAAGGTCAACCAGGACTACGTCCGGCGCTACCCTGAGGTCTGGAAGCAGTATCAGGCCATCGTCGGCGACAAGAGCTGAGGCGATCCCCCTCGCTTCACCTCGCGGTGCGGGCGGCGTTCCGGAAGGAGCGCCATCCGCACCGTTTTTTTATGCGTGCTCAGACCGACCGCATGAGGCCGCCGTCCACCCGGATGTTCTGCCCGGTGATGTAGCCGGCCCCCTCGGAGGCGAGGAAGGCGACGGTCGCCGCGATCTCCTCGCTCTTGCCGTAGCGGGCCATCGGCACGCCCTGGCGCCGCTCCTCCGTCGCCGGCAGGCTGTCGATCCAGCCGGGCAGCACGTTGTTCATCCGCACATTGTCGGGGGCGTACTGGTCCGCGAACAGCTTGGTGAAGGAGGCCAGACCGGCCCGCGCCACGGCGGAGGTCGGGAACATCGGGCTCGGCTCGAAGGCCCAGGCGGTCGAGATGTTGATGATCGTCCCGCCCTTCTGCCGAACCATGACCGGGGTGACCAGCCGGACGGCGCGGACGACGTTCAGGAAATAAACCTCGATCCCCTTGTGCCAGTCCTCGTCGGACAGCTCCAGAAGCGGCTTGCGCGGGCCATGGCCGGCGCTGTTCACCAGCGCGTCGATGCGGCCCCAGCGCTCCATCGTCCGGGTCACCAGCCGCTCCAGATCCTCGGCGGACTGGTTCGAGCCGGTGACGCCGATCCCGCCCAGTTCCTCGGCCAGAGCCTCGCCCTTGCCGGAGGAGGACAGCACCGCGATCTTGAATCCGTCCGCCGCGAGGCGCCGCGCCGCCGCGGCGCCCATGCCGCTGCCGCCCGCGGTGATGATGGCAACCTTATCGCCCATGATTCGTCATCCCTCTCCTGCCGGAACGGTTCGTCCGTTCCTTCTCTCCTCCTGTATCGCACCGGATGCAGGACGGGGCCAAGGGAAGCGTGCGCGCGCCTTCGGGCGTCGAAAGGACGGCGCCGGAATAAGGCCGGTCAGAGGGTGAGGAGGAAAGCCAGCGACGCGACCGGAGCCGCCGTGACGAAGCCGACGGCGACGAAACGCTCGACCGGGCTCCAGGACTCCCAATCCCGCTGAAGCGAGGACAAGAACGACTTCATGATCCCTCACGGACCGGCTGATGTTGCAATGCATATAAGATACGGTTTCCGGGGGCGTTCGTGCCAGGGGCGTGGCTTCCGCATCGCGAAATATCGGGGGGTGATGCAGCGCCGCCACAGGCCGGAAAGCGGCACCCCGAAAGGGCTTCGCCGGATCGGCACGGCCGGGGGTTGCCCATCGGCCACAGGGTCCGACGGACGGACGGCTCAGAACGGCGCGCCGCCGGCCCCGCCGAACAAAGCGAGGATGCGCGCCGCCGACAGTTCCGGCGGGATCGAGGCGATGCAATGCGCTTCCGCCGCCGTGCAGCTGTCCGCCACGCAGGGCGCGAGCGCCGCCGCGGGCCGCAACACCAGCGCCCGTTCGCACCAGGGACGGAAGCGCTCCGGCGCATGGAAATGATTGGGATCCCCGCCCTCCGGATGGCAGGAGAAGACGGCGACCGGCACGCCCACGGCGGCCCCCAGATGGGCCGGGCCGGAATCCATGGCGATCAGCCCCACCGTCCGCTCGATCACCGCCGCCGCCACGCGCAGGCCGGTCCGCCCGGTGAGGTCGGTCACCCGCCCCGGCAGGGCGGCGGCGATCCGATCTGCCGCCGCGCGCTCCAGCTCCGTGCCGAGAACCGCCACCCGCGCGCCGAGCGCGATGGCCACCACGGCGACCACCGCCGCCAGCCGCTCCACGGGGTATTCGCGGCGCGCGGCGGCGGCTCCCGGCGCCACGGCGATGATCCGCTCCCCCGCCGCCACGGCCAGCCGGCGGGCGGCCTCCGCCCGGTCCTCCGCGGTCAGACACAACTCCACCCCGTCGCCGTCCGGAACCCCTCCGGCGAAGCGCAGCAGGGCGAGGTTCTGCTCCACCTCGTGGCGGCCGGGCGGCGGCGTCAGCCGGTGGGTGTAGGCCCGGTCGAAGCCGGCGTTGCCCGACGCCTTCCAGGGCGTGACGCTCTCGGAGAAACCGACCACGGCGCGGGCGCGGCTGTTCGCGGCGAGCGCCGTGGCGCCGTGGCGGTCGAAGTCGTAGCGGGGGACCAGCGTCAGGTCGAATCCGGCGCGGAACGCCTCCGCGAAGGCCGCGGCGCCGCCGGGCGTGACGCCGCGCAGATCGATGCCGCCCCCCGGCTTCGGGTGCGGCGCCACCACCGCATCGACGCGCGGGCAGGTCGCGGCGAGGTCGGCCACCGCCGGGCGCACCGCCAGCACGATGCGCGCCTGCGGCGCCGAGACCCGCAGCCCGCGCAGGAAGGGCGTGGCGAGCACGAAGTCGCCCGCCTCGTCCAGCTTCACCACCAGGATGCGCCGGGCGGACGAAAGGTCGAAGACGGCGTCCGTCATGCCGCGCCCATGTCGATGCGGGCGGGCGGCAGGCCGGCGCACCAGCGCCGCCACGCCAGGCGGTAGCCGGCCTCGACCGCCCGGACGTACCCCGTCTCGTCCATCAGGGGAGAGCGCGCCATCCGCTCGCGCAGGTCCGCGCGCTGCGCCTCCAGAAAGGCGCGGTCGGTGGCCAGCCGGACGGCGAGCGCCACATAATCGTCCTCGCGCTCCACCACCAGCCCGCCCAGCCCGACGCTGCCGAGCATCGTGGCGCCCCAGCGGGAGATCATCGCCTCCCCGGCGATGGACAGCACGGGAACCCCCATCCACAGCGCGTCGCAGGTGGTCGTGCCGCCGTTGGCGAAGACGGGGTCCAGCGCGCAATCGAGCCGCCGGTAATCCTCGTAGGGATCCGGGGCGGTGCCGCGCAGCAGCAGCCGCGACTCCGCCACCCCGTGGGCGGCGAAGGCGTCGAGCACCCGCCGCGCCACCCCGCCGCCGGACAGCCCCCGCCATTTCAGCATCAGCCGCGCCTCCGGCACCGCCGCCAGCACCCGCCCCCACAGCGCCAGGGTGGAGGCGTTCAGCTTCGTCAGGTTGTTGAAGGAGCCGAAGGTGAAAACACCGTCGTCTCCACCGGCGGGCGGTCCGGCGGCACGGCGGCGGACTCCGCGGGGCGGTAGCACAGCACGCTGCCCGGTAGGCGGATCAGCTTCTCCGCGTGCAGGGCGTCCGCGCCCGCCCCGGCGAAGCGGTGGTCGGAGAACTGGTAGTCCATCGCCGTCAGCCCCGTCGTGTTGGGGTAGAGCGGCAGGCTGACCTGCACGGGCGCCGGGCGGCGGATGAACAGCGGCATGCGGTTGCGCGACATGTGCCCGCCGCAGTCCACCAGCACGTCGATGCCGTCCGCCCGGATCAGCCGCTCCAGCTCGTCGTCCGGCATCGCCGCGACGGCGCGCCAGCGGTCGGCCAGCGCCGCGAAGCGGGCCGTCGCGGCATCCTTCGGCAGGTCGGCGTAATAGCCGGTCACCTCCACCGCCGACCGGTCGTGGCCTTCGATCAGCGGCAGCAGGAAATGGTAGCCCGGCCCCGGGTAGCGCTGGAAATCCGGCGACAGGTAACCGACGCGCAGACGGCGCTCCGGATCGCGGTCCACCGCGCCGAGGCGCGGGGCGGCCGGCGGCGCCGGCATCACGGCGCGCTCGAACCGCCGATGCTCCTCGAACACCGCGCCCAGCTCCGCCTCCTCGGCGAAGCACAGGCAGAACAGCAGGTTGGAGCGCACCTCCGCGTCCCCCGGCGCGCGGTCCAGCGCGGCGCGCAGGGCAGCCACCGCCTCGCCGTGGCGGCCCAGCGCCATCAGCGCGACCCCCAGGTTGGAGCTGGCCAGCGCCTCCCGCTCCGCCGTGCGCAGCGCCAACGCCCGCCCCAGCAGGGTCAGCGCCTCGTCGAAGGCGCCCGCCTCGATGGCGTGGGTGCCGAGGTTGGTCCAGCCGGCGGCGCCGTCGGGCTGCAGGACCACCGCGCGGCGGAACCACGCCTGGGCGGCCTCGGAATGCTTGGCCCGGTGCCGGACGGCCCCGGCGTTGAGGGCGTGGCCCGCCTCCTCCGGGTCGGCGCGGACGGCGCGGCGGGCGGCGGTCGCGGCCTCCTCCATCGCGCCCAGGGCCGACAGCGCCATGCCCAGCCCGGTCAGCGCCGGGGCGGACTCCGGGGCCAGCGCCAGGGCGCGCCGGTAGCAGCGCGGCGCCGCCGCGGGATGCCCCCGCTCCTGCCACAGGTTGCCGAGAACCAGCAGGGCGTCGGGGGCCGGGGCCAGCGCCGCCGCCCGCTCCAGCCACGCCGCCCCCGCCCGCCAGGGCCCCGCCGCGGCCAGAGCCGCACCCAGGATCTTCGCAGCCTCGGCGTGGCCCGGCTCCAGCGCCATCAGCCGGCGCCCGGCCTCGGCCGCGCCGGCCATGTCGCCCAGCGCGTGGCACAGGCCGGTCACCTGCTCCCGCGCCTGGACCAGCAGCGGCGCCAGGGCGGCGGCGCGGCGGAAGGCGGCGAGCGCGTCGCGCGGGCGCCCGGCGTCGCGCAGCGCGGCCCCCTGGTTGTAGACGGCCAGCACCGCGCCGGGGGCGAGCGCCGACGCCCGCCCGTACCAGTCCGCCGCCGGGCCGGGCCGTCCCAGGTCGTACAGCGCGTCGGCCAAGGCGTTGGCCGCCTCCCCGTCCTCCGGCGCCAGCGCCAGCAGGCGGCGGAAGGACCGCGCCGCGGCCTCCGCCCGGCCCAGCGTGCCGTGGGCGGCGGCCTCCAGCCGGTGATGGTCGGGAACCAGCGGGGCGAGGCGGGCGGCGTGACCGTAGGCCTCCGCCGCCTCCGCCCAGCGCCCCGCCGACTCCAGCACGCGGCCGAGGTTGAGGCGGAAGACCGGCTGGGCGCCGTCCTGCGCCACGGCCTTGCGGATCAGCGCGATTCCGGGTTCCGGATCGCCGGTCTGCGCCGTGAGCAGGCCCAGCAGATGCAGCGCGTCGCTCTGGTCCGGGATCCGGCGCAGCACCCGCTCGTAGAGGAGCCGAGCCTCCGCCAGCCGTCCGTTCTGGTGGTGGACGACGGCCTGCGTCAGCGTCTCCTGGAGCGAGGCGGGGGATGAATCGCGGCTGGCGCTCATGACGGTCCGTGTGTCTGGCCCGCGGACGGGGTTTTTTAGGGGAACGGGGCTTCGGGGCGCGCAGTGTAGCGCGCCCGCGCGACCACGGGTACGAATGCCTTGACGCCGCCCGGACCGAGCGGCTGCAAATTTTCGATCGGGACCGCGCAGGAGGTCCCGACCACCCGCGTATCACCATCAACAGGCTCCCCGGAGCCGGCCGGACGGCCCCGGATGCTGGCCGGGGCTCGGGAAGGAGCAAAGGATGGCCGCGTGGCGGTGATCGACGAGGACGACGACGAAACGCTGATGACCGAGACGGCCGCGGGGAATCGGGCCGCCTTCGACCGGCTGACCCGCCGTCACCTGCGCCGGAGCCTCGCGCTCGCCCACCGGGTGGTCGGGAACGCGAACGACGCGGAGGAGATCGTGCAGGACGCCTTCCTGCAGATCTGGACGCACGCCGACCGCTGGCGCGGCGATGGGACGCGCTTTTCCACGTGGCTCTACCGGATCGTCGTCAACCGCTCGATCGACTACCGGCGCCGCAAGAGCTTCCAGCCCCTGAACGACGCCGTCGAGGTGGCCGACCCGGCCGTCGGCGCCGACGGGCTGCTGGCCGAACGCCAGCTCGGTGCGGCGGTGGACGCGGCGATCGCCGCCTTGCCGGAACGGCAGCGGGCGGCGCTCAGCCTGTGCTACTACCAGGAGATGAGCTGCGCGGAAGCATCGGAGGTTCTGAAGGTCTCGGTTTCGGCCATGGAAAGCCTGCTGGTCCGGGCGCGGCGGATGGTCCGCACCCGTCTCAACTCCCTGATCCGTCAGAAGGACGGCGACGAGAAATGACACTCAAAGAGTTCAAGCGCTTCGCCGACCTTTACGGCGGCGACATCGACCGCTGGCCCGCGACGGACGGCGTCGATGCCCTGACCCTTCTCGAAGGCTCCGCCGAGGCGCGCGCCATCCTGGCCGACGCCGCGGCGCTGGACGCCCTGCTCGACCGCGCCGCTCCGGCGGTGGACGAGGACAGCGTGCGGCGGGCGATGGACGGCATCGCCGCGCGGCTGGACGCCCCGCCGGTGGAGCGCGTCCCCTCCCCCTGGACCCTGTCGGCACCGCCCATGCGCTTCTGGCCGACCGCCGGATTCCTCGCGGCCATGGGGATGGCGGGATTCCTGGCCGCCGTCCAGGGGGTCCTTCCGATGCAGAACGCCCGGGCGAACGGTTACGCGGAGGTCGTGGTGAACAGCAGCTACCTGGGAGCGATCCGATGAGCCGGCCCGTCAGCGGTCCCGCCGCCCTCCGGCCATCGGGACGCCATCCGGGAGCCGGCGCCGCGGCGCCGCGCCGCTGGCCCTGGTATCTCCTGGTCGGCTCGCTCGCCATGAACATGCTTCTGGGCGGCATCCTGGCCGCGCAGGCGCTGCACCTCCTGCCGCCGCCCCCGCCGCCCGATCCCGGCCAGGGGATCGCGCGCTTCGTCGAGCGCGCCGAGCACGGGCTGTCTCCCGCCGACGCGGCGATCCTGCGGAGCGGCTACGAGGCGGAGCGCGCGACGGTCGAGCGCATGCAGGAGAACATGGACTCCATGCGCCGTCACCTTCGCGACAGCATGCAGGCGCCCAGCTTCGACCCGGACGGCCTGCGCCGCGCCCTTGAAAAGGCCCACGCGACCGAGGCCGCGCTGCGCGACCGGCTGGACAGCCGCGTGATCGAGGTGCTCGGCCGATTGTCGCCGGAGGGACGCCGCAAGCTGCTGGAGATGGGACCGCCCCGTTAGGCCCTGTTCTCAAACCCTGAGCCATAGCCGGATAGCCGCGATGTGGACCATGGCGAGGTAGTTGGCGGCGAGTTTCTCGTATCGGGTGGCGATGCGACGGAACTGTTTGAGGCGGTTGATCAGGCGCTCGATGGCGTTGCGGGAGCGATAGGCGGCCCAATCCACCAGAGCACAGGGCTTCTGGCTGGAGGGCTGTGGGATCACCGCCCCGATCCCGCGCCGACGCAGGTAGTGGCGGATGGCTTGGCTGGAGTAGGCGCGGTCAGCGACCACGCGCTCGGGTCTTTGCCGCGGTCGTCCGCCTGCCACTCGGCGCACCGCGACCGCCTCCATCAGCACCGTCAACGCGCTCTGGTCGGCGGCTTGACCGGGGCTCAGCACGAAGGCGAGCGGTTGGCCGTGGCGGTCGGCGCGCAGGTGGATCTTGGTTGAGAAGCCGCCGCGCGAGCGGCCAAGCGCTTGGTTCAGCTGCCCCCTTTTGCGCCGGCGGCG
Source organism: Azospirillum formosense (assembly GCF_040500525.1). NCBI lineage: Bacteria > Pseudomonadati > Pseudomonadota > Alphaproteobacteria > Rhodospirillales > Azospirillaceae > Azospirillum > Azospirillum formosense. The sequence continues at coordinate 430,266 of NZ_CP159405.1, forward strand.
TGCTGGTGGGCGCGGACCACCGTGCTGTCGACTTGGTGCAGGCTCCAGTCCAACTTGCCGGCCTCATCCGCCTCGGCTTGGACCAGTTCCAACACGCGCTCCCATACCCCGGCCTTGCGCCAGCGGTAGAAGCGGTTGGCCGCCGTCTGCCAGGGACCGTACTCGGCCGGAAGATCGCGCCAGGGCGAGCCGGTGCGGTTCACCCACAGGATCGCCCGCACGGTGCGCTCCAGGTCCCGCGCCGGCCGGCCCGTCCACGGGCGTTCCGGCGGAAGCAGCTTCAGCAAATGCTCAAGCTGCTCATCGCTCAGTTCAGATCGTGCCATCCCCCTTCAACAGGGCACAGCCAAACCCTCACAGCCTTTGAGAACAGAACCTAGCCGGCCTGTCCGCCAGAGGCCAGCCGTGCGGACTCCAGCCGGGCGGCGGCGTTGGCGGCCCCCATGGCAAGCGCCGCCTCGCGGGCGGTCAGGCCGCGGGCGTCCCGCGCGTCGGGGTCGGCGCCGCGGGCCAGCAGAACCTCCACCATGCCCACCCGGTCGAACATGGCGGCGGTCATCAGCGCCGTCCGCCCGTCCGGCCCGCAGCCGTCCACCGCGGCCCCCTCCTCCAGCAGAACCCGCAGCACAGCCTCGTCCCCCTTGAAGGCGGCGGCGGCCAGCGGCGTCTGCCCGCGGTCGTTCGCCAGCTCCGGATCGGCGCCGTGGCGCATCAGGTTGCGGGCCAGTTCGGCATGGCCATGGTAACTCGCCAGCATCAGCAGGCTGTCGCCCTTGTCGTTGCGCAGGTTGGGCGGCAGGCCCATCTCCAGCAGCTCGGTCAGTTCGGCGGTGCCGCCGGACCGCGCCCAGTGGAACAGCTTGCCGGCGAAGGCGATGGTGTCCTCGTCGAGTTCCGGGCGCGGCCCCCGTTGCGGCTCCCCCTGCGCTCCCATGGCGGCGCCCCCTTGGTCAGGATTTCGGCTCAAACCGGGGAAACAACCGCCGCAGCACTTTGTTGCGCCATCTCGTCGCGCGCCTCCTCCAGCAGCCAGCCGCGGAAGGCGGCGACGGCCGGACGCTCCTGCATCCCTTCCGGGCAGACGAACCAGTAGCTGCCGGACGACGCCTCGATCTCCGGGAAGGGCAGGACGAGGCGCCCCGCCGCCATGTCCTCGGCGCACAGCATGCGGTCGGCGACGGTGGCGCCCATCCCGGCGGCGGCGGCCTGCATCGCCGGGTCCATGGCGTCGAACACCGCGCCCTGGCGCAGCGCCTCGAAGAAGGGCAGCCCCGCCGCGGCCAGCCAGACCCGCCAGTCCCGCCCCTCCGAACAGCCGTGCAGCAGGGGGATGGCGCCGAGGTCCATCGGTTCCCGCAACCGCTCCGCCAGGGCCGGCGGGCAGACGACGGTCAGGCGCTCCGGCAGCACCTCAACGGCGGAGAGGCCGGGCGGCACCTCCCGGCAATAGGTGATGGCGGCGTCGAATTCCTGGGGGTCCAGCTCCAGTCCGCAGCTCCAGGCGACGGTCACCCGCACCTGCACGTCGGGGTGGCGCGCCTGGAAGCGGACCAGCCGCGGCATCAGCCAGCGGATGCCGAAGGAGAAGGCCACCCGGATCCGCAGGTCCCGCCCGCGCGCCGCCAGTCGCGCCGCCGTCCCGGCGATGCGGTCGAAGGACTCCGACAGCACGGGCAGCAGGGCGCGCCCGTCGTCGGTCAGCTCGACCCGCCGGGTCAACCGCCGGAACAGCGGCACGCCCAGCCACTCCTCCAGCCCCATGATCTGCCGGCTGACGGCGCCCTGGGTCACGCACAGCTCGTCCGCCGCCTTGGAGAAGCTCTCGTGGCGTGCCGCCGCCTCGAAGGCGCGCAGGGCGTGAAGGGGCGGCAGGGCACGCCGCATGGGACGCTCCATGGATGATGTAGGCTCATCCATCCTATGAGAAAGCATGGTTTGTCGTCCACGCACCGACGCGCGATTTTCCGGCTTCGTGGAATGACCGACCGGCGGGAGGGCCGCATGACGAGCATGAGCGGAACGCACGACAAGCGGCGCAGCGGAACGACCGTCGGCCTCACCGCCACCCCCACGGCCGGCTCCTGGCTCGCCCGCCTGAACGGCTGGCGGGAGCGGCGGGCCTTGCGGCGCGCCCTGGCCCGCATGGACGCGCATCTCTGGGCCGACCTCGGCTTCGACGAGGCGGCGGCGCGCGAGGAGATGGACAAGCCGTTCTGGAAAGGGTGAGCGGACCGGCGGCTCAGGGCGGCCGGTAGGCGCTGCCGTCCTCGGCGCGGGCGGGTGAGTCGACGTAGGTCCCGTGCGCCGGCACGGCGATCCGCTCGAAATCGCGGGCGAGGTCATGGAGCGCCGCCCGCATGCCGCTGCCCCGCATGGCGGGGCCGTGGCCGGTGACCACCAACTCGGGCTCAAGCCCAGCCAGCAACGCCACCGAATCCCGCGCCTTCGCCCAATCCGTCGTGTAGTACATGGGCGGGCCGTGCATCTCCGGGTCCTGGACGGCCACGGCATAGGCGGATTCCTGGCGCGTCGTGATGAAGGCGTCGCCCGCGATCAGGGTCCGGTCCGCCGCGCGCCAGAAGGAGACGTGTCCGGGGCTGTGCCCCGGCGTGGCAAGCCAGCGCCACCCCGGCATGCCCGGAACGCTGCCGTCCTCGGGAAGGGGGCGCAGCCGGCCGCCCACATTCACCGGCCCGCGGGGGTAGAGCGGCGCCATCAGGGACATCAGGCCGCCGCCGACCGACGGATCGGGCGGCGGGTAGGACGCGCGGCCGTCGAGATAGGGATGCTCCAACCCGTGGGCGTAGACCGGCGCCTCCCAGCGCTCGGCCAGCTCCTCAAGGGCGCCGACATGGTCGAAATGACCGTGGGTCATCACAATGGCCGCGGGCCGCGAGTCCGGCCCGAACCGCTCCTCCGCCGCCCGGGCGATGAGGCCCGCCGTGCCCATGACGCCGGCGTCGATCAGCACCCATTGCCGGTCGCTGGGCCGGTCGCTGGGCCGGTCGCCGGCCCCCGGCACGCCGACGAAAACGACGTTGACGATGGCGAGGCGCCGGTAGGCCAGATCGGGAGCGATCTCCCGCGTGCCGTCGTCGCGCGCCCGGTCCCGCTCCGGATCGTCGGCCCGCTCCGCGGAATCGAGAGGGATCTGCCGCGTCATGCGCCGTCCTCCGTGCTGCAATGGGTGAGGGTCGGTTCCGCTCACCATTTGTAGGCAAACTGAAGGTGCCGGCGATGGTTCCCCAACGCAGGGTGGTGGCGGCTACTCCATCGGCTGGTCGAGCGGGCGCCCCAGCACCCCACCCGCCGCCGCGCCCAGGGCGCAGCCCAGCGCTGCGGCCGGGCCGGTCGCCGGCAGGGCGGCCCCGCCGGTCGCCGCCCCGGCGGCAACGGCGCCCGTCACCCCCATCGCGCCGCCGGCCAGACAGCCGAGCGTCAGCCCCGCCACCATGTGCCGGTTCTCGTACAGCAGGGCGCCTCCCAGGATGATCGCGCGCTCCGCCCCGTCGCGCAGCCCGCCGGTGCCGTCGGACAGCCAGCCGCGCCACTCCGACGTGGGCGATGTGGCGTTGGCGGCCGGGGCAGCCATTGCCAGCAGCGTGGCAAGGCCCGCCGCGGCGAGGGTTCGGCCTGTCTTGTGTCGCATGGATGGCTCCTTTTCCAGGGCGTCAGGATACCCCATCGCGGCCTGAAAACCGCCCCGGAAGGAGGGCGGGGGAAGCGCCGGCCGGGCTACCCCCTTCGCGCCGCGCCTGTAGTAGATACTTACTGCCACACCGACAATCCGTCCCTCTAACATTCATGCTGGAGCCACCAACCGGAACGGAGCCAGCCCCCATGGCCAAGGCCATCCACATGATGATCCGGGTCCTCGACGAGGAGCGGTCGCGGGACTTCTACGCCCGCGCGTTCGGCCTGGAATGCGCCGACCGCTACGCCTTCGACGGCTTCACCCTGGTCTATCTGCGCAACGCCGAAAACGACTTCGAGATCGAGCTGACCATCAACCACGGCCGCACCGAACCCTACGCGCACGGCGACGGCTACGGCCACTTGGCCGTCTGCGTCGACGACCTGGACGGGGAGCACCGGCGCTTCACCGCGCTCGGCTACGGCCCCAACCCGATCAAGGAGTTCGCGCGGGACGGCGCGCTGATGGCCCGCTTCTTCTTCGTGCAGGACCCCGACGGCTACAAGATCGAGGTCCTCCAGCGACACGGCCGCTACCGCTGACACGGGGCCCGCGCGTGCGGCACCCGCAGCCAAAATCACACATGGCCTGAAAATCACACATGGCCTGAAAATCACAAACGGTCTTGGGAGGAAGCGATGCGTTCTCCGACGAGCACAACAGCAAAACCCGCCCCGAAGACGGCGATCGACCGGCGCGCCTTCCTCGCGGCGTCGGTCACCGCCGCCGCGGCGACGGCCATATTGGTGTCGGGCGGGGCGATCCTCTGCCCGCGCGAAGCCTGGGCCTATGAGACCAAGGCGCTGGCGCCGGACACCATGCGCTCGCTGATCCGAGTGGCGCGGGACATCTACCCGCACGACCGGCTGGCCGACCGCTTCTACGCCGTCGCCATGAAGGCGCAGGACGAGAAGGCGTCCGCCGACGCCGCCCTGAAGGAGCTTTACGAATCCGGCATGGCGAAGCTCGACCGGCTGGCCAAGGCCAAGCACGACGTGCCCTACGTCGACGTCGGCTGGGAAGCCGACCGGGTCCGGCTGCTGCATGAGATCGAGGCCGATCCTTTCTTCCAGACGGTGCGCGGCGGGCTGGTGACCGGGATCTACAACAACCAGGAGGTCTGGCCGCTCTTCGGCTACGAGGGCGAGAGCGCGGCCAAGGGCGGCTACATCGACCGCGGGTTCAACGACATCGAGTGGCTCTGACCACCGTCTCAGGAAGGATGTTTCAGCCATGGCAGCGAAATTCGACCTGAACGACGACAGCGTCGTGGTGATCGTGGGATCCGGGGCCGGCGGCGGCACGCTGGGCACCCAGCTGGCCCTGAAGGGCATCAAGACGGTGATCCTGGAAGCTGGCGGCCGCCACAACATGGAGGATTTCCAGAACGACGAATGGGCCAGCTTCGCCCAGATCTCCTGGCTCGACCCGCGCACCACCTCGGGAAGCTGGCGGGTGTCGCGCGACTTTCCCGGCCTGCCGGCCTGGATCGTCAAGGCGGTCGGCGGCTCCACCGTGCACTGGGCGGGTGCCGCGCTGCGCTTCCAGCCGCACGAGTTCAAGACGCGCACCGCCTACGGCGAGGTCGCCGGCGCCAACCTGCTGGACTGGCCGATCACGCTGGAGGAGCTGGAGCCCTGGTACGCCAAGGCGGAGGACCGCATGGGTGTCACCCGCACCAACGGCATCCCCGGCCTGCCCGGCAACAACAACTTCAAGGTCCTGAAGGCCGGCGCCGACAAGATGGGCTACACGGAGTGCCACACCGGCAACATGGCGATCAATTCGGAGCCCCGCGACGGGCGCGGGGGCTGCCAGCAGATCGGCTTCTGCTTCCAGGGCTGCAAGTCCGGGGCGAAATGGTCGACCCTGATCGCCGAGATCCCCAAGGGCGAGGAGACCGGCAAGCTGGAGGTCCGCGCCAACGCCCAGGTGCTGAAGATCGAGCACGACGCCAAGGGCAAGGTGACCGGCGTCGTCTACGCCGACAAGGACGGGGCGATCCAGCGCCAGAAGGCCCGCATCGTCGCGGTCGCCGGCAACTCCATCGAAAGCCCCCGTCTGCTGCTGAACTCGGCGTCCTCCCTGTTCCCCGACGGTCTCGCCAACTCCTCCGGCCAAGTGGGGCGGAACTACATGCGGCACATGACCGGCTCGGTCTACGGCGTGTTCGAGAAGCCGGTGCGCATGTACCGCGGCACCACGATGGCCGGCGTCATCCGCGACGAGGCGAAGAACAAGCCCGACCGCGGCTTCGTCGGCGGCTACGAGATCGAGACCCTGTCGCTCGGCCTGCCCTTCATGGCCGCCTTCCTCGACCCCGGCTCCTGGGGGCGGGAATTCACCTCCGCGCTCGACGGCTACGACCATATGGCCGGCATGTGGCTGGTCGGCGAGGACATGCCGCAGGAGAGCAACCGCATCACCCTGCACGCCGACAAGAAGGACAAGTACGGGATGCCCGTCCCGAACGTCCATTTCGACGACCACCCCAACGACGTCGCCATGCGCCAGCACGCCTACCGCCAGGGCATGGCGCTCTATGAATCGGTGGGGGCGACCCGCACGTTCCCGACGCCGCCCTACCCGTCCACCCACAATCTGGGCACCAACCGGATGAGCGAGAAGGCGCGCGACGGCGTGGTGAACAAGTGGGGCCAGACCCACGACGTGGCGAACCTGTTCGTCTCCGACGGCTCGCAGTTCACCACCGGCGGCGCCGAGAACCCCACCCTGACAATCGTCGCGCTGGCGCTGCGCCAAGCCGACTACATCGCCGGCCAAATGGCCAAGAACGCGATCTGACCCTGTACTGTCCCATTATTCGGGACGCCGCGCGGATCACAGCCCCTCTCTTCCGGACGGAGGAGGGGGGCACTCTTTTGCGCTCAGGCCGTCTCGCGTTCTTTTTCCGGAGCGGTGAGGACGGCCGGAATTCGCGCCGGAAGGCCGGCGGCGGCCACCGCGGCGAAATCGGTGCGCGCCTCCCGTTCCAGTTCCTCCACGCAGGGACGGTGGCCCTTCACCTCCTGGGCGTAGGTCAGGCAGGCGCAGCGCAGCAGGCCGGCGAAATTGCGCCGCTCCACCCCGCGGGCCAAGACTTCATCGTGCAACTTTGACAAGAAGCGGCCCAGCGAGACCCCCTGCATCGCCGCGATTTCCTCCAGCGCGTCCCAGAAGGCCGCCTCCAGACAGACGCTCGTCGAATGACCGCTGAGGCGGACCCGCCGGGTTACCATGCGGAAGCGCTCCGGGTCCTGACCGGCAAAAATTCGGCACATCCCTCGTCTCCTTCCAAACTTCCCCGACTCCTTGAATGCACTATGACCGGAAAATCCGTGTCGCGCATTAATTTCCGGAAGACGCCACCCGCCCAGGTGGAGTGAAGGAAAAGAAACATCATCACATCCGCGCAGTTTGAAAAGCACCGGAGACGCGCAGTCTTCCCCGGACATCACCCCCGCCCGCTGAAATATGCGCTTACCCCAGCCAACCCGGCGCAAAAGGGCGAGTGTTGAAAATTCGGGGAACCGTTTCCGCAGCGCATTTCTGTCACGGAACCCACCCCTGCCGACCCCGTTATTGGTTTCCGGTTTTCGACGCCATTCCGCTGCGCCGCAAAAATCCACTGTATTCGTGGCGAATTCCCGGCGGCAACCCGACGATACGTCATTGAAGAGAGGATGGAAACATGAGTTGGGCCGGCCAACACCAGTTCCCAATCGGCAGAAACCGAAAAAGAACACGTCAGACCGCCGACTCTCCACATTCCGAGATCACCGCCCCACCCTCGCAAACCCTGATCTGCTTTTCGCACCTGCGTTGGAGCTTCGTTTATCAGCGCCCACAACATCTTATGTCGCGATTCGCGCGCGACCACCGTGTGCTGTTCGTCGAGGAGCCGATCCACAACGACACGCCCGAGCCCTGGCTCGACGTGCGCGAGGACGAAGGGGTCCATGTCCTGGTGCCCCGCCTGCCCGCCGGCCTGGACGGCGAGGCGGCCATCACCGCCCAGCGCCAGCTGCTCGACCGCTATCTGGCCGAGGAGGGGGTGACCGACCCGATCCTCTGGTACTATACGCCGATGAGCCTCGGCCTGTCCGGCCATCTGCGCGGGGCGCTGGTCGTCTATGACTGCATGGACGAGCTGTCGGCCTTCCATGGCGCGCCGCCGGAGCTGGTCGAGCGCGAGCGCGAGCTGATGGCGCGGGCCGACGTGGTGTTCACCGGCGGCGTCAGCCTCTACGAGGCCAAGCGCACCCTGCACCCCAACGCCCACGCCTTCCCCAGCAGCGTCGACGTCGCCCATTTCGCCGCCGCCCGCGGCATCGTCGAGGAGCCCGCCGACCAAGCGGCCATTCCGCACCCCCGGCTCGGCTTCTACGGCGTCATCGACGAGCGGCTGGACATCGCCCTGTTGGACGCCGCCGCCGCCGCGCGACCGGATTGGCAATTCGTCCTGGTCGGCCCGGTGGTGAAGATCGACCCGGCCGACCTGCCCCGCCGCCCGAACATCCACTATCTCGGCCCGAAGAGCTACGACGACCTGCCGCACTATCTGGCGGGCTGGGACGTCGCCCTGATGCCTTTCGCGCGCAACGAGTCCACCCGCTTCATCAGCCCGACCAAGACGCCGGAGTATCTGGCCGCCGGGCGCCCGGTCGTCTCCACCTCCATCACCGACGTGGTGCGCGGCTACGGCGACAGCGGCGTCGTGCGCATCGCCGACGCGCCGGAGGATTTCGTCGCCGCCGTCGAGGCTTCCCTGGCCGACGCCGCCGACCCGGAGCGTCTGCGCGCCACCGCCGACCATGTCCTGCGCGACATGTCCTGGGACAAGACCCAGGGCCGCATGAAGACGCTGATGGAGCAGGCCCGCCAGCGCGGCCGCGCCGCGCCGCCGGCCCACCGTCCGGCTTCCGCCATTCACCCGGCCCCCCATGCGACCCGGCACGTCAACGGCCGCGCCGCCGGCCGCCGCTCCGGTTTCGACTACCTGATCGTCGGGGCGGGCTTCGCCGGCAGCGTGCTGGCGGAACGGCTGGCGGCGGGGCTGAACAAGCGCGTGCTTCTGATCGACCGGCGCCCGCACATCGGCGGCAACGCCTACGATCACTACGACGACGCGGGTGTGCTGATCCACCGCTACGGCCCGCACATCTTCCACACCAACGCCAAGCCGGTCGCCGACTATCTGTCGCGCTTCACCAAGTGGCGCCCCTACGAGCACCGGGTGCTGGCGCGGGTGGACGAGCGGCTCGTCCCCATCCCGATCAACCGGACGACGGTCAACCAGCTGTACGGGCTGGACCTCGACGAGGCCGGCGTGGCGGAATTCCTGAAGAGCCGGGCGGAACCGGTGGCCGACGTCCGCACCTCGGAGGACGTGGTGGTCGGTGCGGTCGGGCGGGAGCTGTACGAGAAGTTCTTCCGCGGCTACACCCGCAAGCAATGGGGTCTCGACCCCTCGCAGCTCGACAAGGCGGTGACCGCCCGCGTGCCGACGCGGACCAACGACGACGACCGCTATTTTGGCGACAGCTTCCAGGCGATGCCGCTGAACGGCTACACGCGGATGTTCGAGAGCATGCTCGACCACCCGAACATCAAGGTGATGCTGAACACCGACTTCGACGACGTGCGCGACGAGATCGCCTATGACCGCATCGTCTTCACCGGTCCGATCGACGAGTATTTCGGGCACCGCTTCGGCAAGCTGCCCTACCGCTCCCTGACCTTCCGGCACGAGACGGTCGACCGGGAGTGGTTCCAGCCCGTCGCCGTGGTGAACGAGCCGTCGGAGGCGGTGCCTTACACCCGCGTCACCGAATACAAGCACCTGACCGGGCAGAGCCACCCGAAGACCAGCATCACCTACGAGTATCCCTCCGCCCAGGGTGATCCCTACTACCCGATCCCCCGGCCGGAGAATCAGGAGCTGTTCCGCAAGTACCAGGCGCTGGCCGACAACACGCCGGACGTCATCTTCCTGGGACGCCTCGGCACCTACCGCTACTACAACATGGACCAGGTGGTGGCGCAGGCGCTGGCGGTCTACGCCCGCCTGGAGAAGGAGGAGCAGCAGGGCCGCGGTCTCGCCGCCGCCGCGCGGGCCTTCGGCTCGCTGGGCGCGGAGCGGGAGGTGCGGGTCGCGGGGATGGGGGATTAGGCGGAGCGCGCGCACCCTTGCCCCCACCCTTCCCACCCCCGCTGCGCGGGAGAGGGAGCTTAATCCCCTCCCCTGCGCAGCGGGGGAGGGTTAGGGAAGGGACAAGACTCCGCACACCCCGAACGCCAAAAAACATAGAGCACCCCCCATGCACTTCCCCACCCTGTTTGACAGCGCCTTCCTTGGCGGCTTCGAATGCTCGACGCACCGGCGGCATGACGGGCGCCGGCTCGACCTGATCGCGGCGACCGGCCACGACCGGCTGGCCGCCGAGGACTACCGGCGCATGGCCGCCCACGGCCTGCGCAGCGTGCGCGACGGCGTGCGCTGGCACCTGATCGAGACCACGCCGGGCCACTACGACTGGTCCAGCCTGCTGCCCATGGTCCGCGCGGCGCGCGAGGCGGGGGTCCAGGTGATCTGGGACCTCTGCCATTACGGCTGGCCGGATGACATCGACGTCTGGCGGCCCGCCTTCGTGGAGCGCTTCGCTTGCTTCGCCGGGGCCGCCGCCGCCCTGCTCCGCGACGAGGGCGTGGAAGCGCCCGCCTATTGCCCGGTCAACGAGATCTCCTACTGGGCCTGGGCCGGCGGTGACATGAAGCGCTTCAACCCGATGGCCGAGCGCCGTGGAGCCGAACTCAAGCACCAGCTCGTCCGCGCCAGCATCGCGGCCATCGACGCGATCCGCGCCGCCGACCCGCGCGCCCGCATCGTCCAGGTCGATCCGGTCATCAACGTGCTGCCCCGCCCCGACCGCAAGGGCGACGCCGGGGCCGCGGAGGAGGCCCGGCTGGCCCAATACGAGGCGTGGGACATGATCGGCGGCTACGCCTGGCCGGGGCTGGGCGGCAAGCCGGAGTATCTGGACGTGATCGGGGTGAACTACTACTCCGACAACCAGTGGTTCCTGAAGGGCGGTACCATCGGGCGCGACGACCCGCGCTACCGTCCCTTCGCCGACATCCTGGCGGAGGTCCACCAGCGCTACGGCCGCCCGATCCTGGTGGCCGAGACCGGCGCCGAGGGCGACGCCCGCGTGCCCTGGCTCGACTACGTGACGGGGGAGGTGATCACGGCCTTGAAGGCCGATGTGCCGGTGGAGGGCGTCTGCCTCTACCCGATCCTCGACTATCCCGGCTGGGCCAACGACCGCCATTGCGAGACCGGCCTCTACGGCCTGTGCGACGAGGACGGCGGACGTTGCCTGTATCAGCCGCTGGCCGCCGCCCTGGAGCGCGCGCAGGCCCGCATCGGCGCCCTGTCCGGCCAGCCGCAGTTCGGTCGTTCGGAACTCCAGGCGGCTCAATGAGCGGTTCGAGCAAGGACACCATCCCGGACCGTCCCGGTCGCTTCCTGCTGCGCTACATCCGGCGGCGGCCCTGGTCATTCGGCGGGCTGTTCTCGGTGATCGTGGCGGCGGCGGGCTGCGCGGTCGCCGTCCAGTACGGGATGAAGCTGCTGATCGACGCCATGGCCTCCCCCGACCGGGCGGCGGCGGACGTCTGGACGCCGCTCGGCCTGTTCCTCGGCTTCATCGCCGCGGAGAACGTGCTGTGGCGGCTGGGCGGCTGGCTCGGCTGCCGGACGGTGCTGGCGACCGGCGTGGACATGCGGCTGGACCTGTTCCGCCACCTGACCGGCCATTCGATGCGCTACTTCTCGGAGCATCTCGCCGGGTCGCTGGGCAACCGCATCGCCGCCACCGAGAACGCCGCCACCACCATCTTCCGCACCCTGACCTGGAGCATCGTCCCGCCGGTCACCGACTTCCTGGGGGCGGTGCTGGTGCTGCTGACCATCCATTGGGGCATGGCGGCGGCGCTGGTGATGTTCGCCGTGGTGGTTGCCGTCGCGATCGTCGGCCTGGGACTGCGCGGGCGGACGGTGCACCACGCCTTCGCCGAGCAGTCCGCCCGCACCAACGGCGAGCTGGTCGACGTGGTGTCCAACGTCTGGACGGTGAAGGCCTTCTCCGCCCGCGGGCGGGAGCGCGAGCGCCTGCGGCAGGCCTTCACGGTGGAGGCCGGGGCGCACCGCCGCAGCTGGATGCATCTGGAGAAGACCCGCGTCGTCCATGACGTCTGCCTGTGGGTGATGGCCGGGTCGATGCTGCTGTGGGCGCTGCTGCTGTGGCGGGACGGCACGATCACCACCGGCGACGTGGTGATCGTCAGCGCGCTCACCTTCCGCATCCTGCACGGCTCCCGCGACCTCGCCTTCGCGCTGGTCACCGCCACCCAGCAGGTCAGCGCCATCGACGAGAGCCTGCGGGTGATCGCCCGCCCCCACGACGTGCTCGACCCCGTGCCGGCCGAGCCCGCCAAGCCCGGCGGCGGCGCCATCGCCTTCGAGAACGTGTCCTACCGCTATCCCGAAGGGCGCAAGGTCCTGGAGGATTTCAGCCTGACCATCCCGGCCGGGCAGAAGGTCGGTCTGGTCGGCCCGTCCGGGGCCGGAAAGTCCACCATCATCAGCCTGATCCAGCGGTTGGACGACGTGCAGCGCGGCGACATCCTCATCGACGGCCAGCCGCTGACCGCGCTCGCCCAGGACGACCTGCGGGCCAAGATCGCCGTGGTGCCCCAGGACATCGCGCTGTTCCACCGCCCGATCCTGGAGAACATCCGCTACGGCCGCCCCGACGCCAGCGACGAGGAGGTGTTCGAAGCCGCCCGCCACGCCTTCTGCGACGGCTTCATCCGTCAGCTGCCGGAGGGCTACGGCACGCTGGTCGGCGAGCGCGGCGTGCGGCTGTCGGGCGGGCAGCGGCAGCGGCTGGGCATCGCCCGCGCCTTCCTGAAGAACGCGCCGATCCTGATCCTCGACGAGGCGACCTCGGCCCTCGACACCCAGTCGGAGCAGGAGATCCAGGCGGCGCTGACCGATCTGGCCCAGGGGCGGACGGTCGTCGCGGTGGCGCACCGCCTGTCCACCGTATCGGCCTTCGACCGTGTGCTGGTCCTGGTGGACGGCCGCATCGCCGAGGACGGCCACCCCACCGAGTTGCGGCGTCGCGGCGGTTTGTTCAACTCCCTCTGGCAACTCCAGGCGCAGGGCTTCGCAGCGGAATAGCCGGAACCTGTCCGGCGGCCTCCGCACCGTGGCGCGGAGGCCGCATCAGCCGTAACGGTTAGGGAAGACCGCCCTTCGATGGGCTATCTTTCCAGGCGTCGTGTGTTAAGACACCAGACGCAACTTCGCCTCGGCCCGAAAGCTCGATGAAAGCCACGACCGACGATAGCATCCCCGAACAAGGCGCACGCATTCCGCGAAAAAGCCGTGGGGCAGGCCCATGACGGACCTGCCGGTGATCGGTGGCGACCTCGATTTCCTGTCCGGCGGGGGCGAAATGGGGGAGCGGATGCGCGCCCACGACTGGGCGTCCACGGCGCTCGGGCCGCCGGAAGGCTGGCCGCAGAGCCTGCGCACCATCGTCAGCGTCGTCCTGTCCTCCCGCCAAGCGATGTTCGTGGCCTGGGGTCCGGAGCTGTCCTTCCTCTACAACGACGGCTACGTGCCGATCTTCGGGTCCAAGCATCCGGAGGCGCTCGGCCGTCCCTTCGCCGAGGTGTGGTGGGACATCTGGCCCCAGATCCGGCCGCTGGTCGACCGCACGCTGGCCGGCGAGGCCTCCTGGTACAAGGATCTGCTGATCCCGATGGAACGCCGGGGCTTCCGCGAGGACGCCTGGTTCACCTTCTCCTACACCCCGGTGCGCGGCGAGGACGGGCGCATTCCGGGCATGTTCTGCGCCGCCATCGAGACGACCTCGCAGGTGCTCGCCGCTCGGCGCACCGCGTTCCACCTGAAGCTGGAGGCCCGGCTGCGCCAGCTCTCCGACCCGTTCGCCGTGGCCGCGGCGGCGGAGGAGGCTCTGGGCCGTCACCTGGGGGTCAGCCGCGTCGGTTACGGCGTGGTCGACGAAACCGCCCGCTTCTTCACGACGGAGCGGAACTGGACCGACGGCAGCGTCGACCACCAAGCCGGCACCCATGACCTGCTGAACTTCGGACCGGAACTTCTGGACACGCTGCGCAGCGGCGGGACGCTGACCATCCACGATGCCGCGGCGGACCCGCGCTTCGCCACACCGGACCGGCAGGCCGCCTTGGCCGCGCTGAACATCGCCTCCGCCATCACCACCAGCCTCGTGAAGAATGGACGGATGGTCGCCCTCCTCTACGTCCACGACCGGAAGCCCCGGCACTGGCACCCCGACGAGGTCCGTCTGGTCGAGGAGGTGGCGGAGCGCACATGGTCGGCGCTGGAACGCGCCCAGGCGGAGGAATCGCTGCACCGCGCCAACGCCCGTCTGGCCGCGGAGGGGGAGCAGATGCGCAACCTCTTCCGTCAGTCGCCCAACTTCATGTGTGTGCTGCGCGGCCCCGACCATGTGTTCGAGCTGGCCAACGATTCCTACCGCCGTCTGGTCGGCGACCGCGCGCTGATCGGCAAGACGGTGCACGAGGCCATGCCGGAGGTCGCCGGCCAGGGTTTCTTCGAACTGCTGGGCCGCGTCTACGACAGCGGGGAACCCTTCGTCGGCCACGCCCTGCCGGTGCGGGTCGTCCGCCACCCCGGCGCGCCGGTCGAAGAACGCTTCATCACCTTCATCTACCAGCCGATCAAGGACGCCGACGGGCGGGTGACCGGGATCTTCTGCGAAGGCAGCGACGTCACCGAGGCCAAGCACGCCGAGAACGCGCTGCGCGACCTGAACGCCACGCTGGAGCAGCGCGTCGCCGAACGCACCGCCGACCGCGACCGCATGTGGCGCCTGTCCACCGACGTCATGCTGGTGGCCCGCTTCGACGGCACCATCAACGCCGTCAATCCGGCCTGGACCAGTCTGCTGGGCTGGACGGAAGAAGAGTTGGCGGCGCGCAGCTTCCTGGACTTCGTGCATCCCGACGATCTGGAGCGCACGCGGGCCGAGGCGTCGCGGCTGGGCGCCGGACACATCACGCCGCGCTTCGAGAACCGCTACCGCCACAAGGACGGCCATTATCTCTGGCTGTCCTGGGTGGCCGTGCCGGACGAGCGCTTCATCCACGCCGTGGGCCGCGACATCACCGCCCAGAAGGAGGCCGACGCCGCCCTGCGGCAGACCGAGGAGCAGCTTCGCCAGGCCCAGAAGATGGAGGCGGTCGGCCAGTTGACCGGCGGCGTGGCGCACGACTTCAACAACCTGCTCCAAGCGCTGGAAGGCTGCCTGTCGATGATCGGGCGCCGCACCGGGGAGCCGCAGGTCCATGCCCTGCTCGACGCCGGCCAGCAGGCGGTGGGGCGCGGGGCCAAGCTGGTGCAGCAGCTCATGGCCTTCGCCCGGCGCGACAGCCTGCGTCCGGAATCCATCGGCGTGCGCGACCGGCTGCTCGCCATGTCGGCCCTGCTGGAGCGGGCGCTGCGCGCCGACATCGCGCTGGACCTGCGCCTCGGCGATGACCTCTGGCCCGTCGAGGTCGATCCGACCCAGTTCGAACTGGCGGTCATCAACCTCGCCGTCAACGCGCGCGACGCCATGCCGGCCGGCGGGCGCCTGACGGTGGAGGTGGTCAACGCCGTGTTCCCCCAGGGCGACCCGCGGGGGGTGGAGGGCGACTTCCTGCACCTGTCCGTGTCGGACACCGGCTGCGGCATGCCCGCCGCGGTGGCCGCCCGCGCCTTCGAGCCGTTCTTCACGACCAAGGACCTCGGCAAGGGGACGGGGCTGGGGCTGGCCCAGGTCTACGGCCTCGCCCGGCAGGCCGGCGGCACCGCCTGGATCGACAGCGCGCCGGACCGCGGCACGACGGTGCATCTTCTGCTCCGCCGCTCCGGCGTCGCTCCGGCCGAGGAGCCCGCCCTCCCCGCCGCCATCGTGCCGCCGCCGGGCGGGGCGCGGCGCCATGGCTGCGTTCTGGTGGTCGAGGACGACCCCATCGTCGCCATGACCGTCAGCACGGCGCTGGAGGACGCCGGGTTCGCCGTGCTGTCCGCCGCCAACGCCGAGGAGGCGCTGCCCCACCTGTCGGACGACGGGGTCGACGTGCTGCTGAGCGACGTGGTGATGCCCGGCGGGATGAGCGGCATCGACCTCGCCCGCGAAGCCCGCGAGCGGCGGCCCGGCCTGCCGGTCATCCTGGCGACCGGCTACAGCGAGGACATCGCCCGCGCCACCGGCATCCCGGTGCTGGCGAAGCCCTACCGGATCGACGATCTGGTCGGGCGGATCGATGCGATCCTGATGGGCGAGATCGAGGCGTACAAGATCGGAAAATGAAAAAGGCGGAGCCCCCCGGGAAGGAGGGCTCCGCCTTGGCCGGCCGCGATCCGGTCCTCAGATGTGGTCGGAGGACAGGATGGCCTCGGCGTCGCCGCCGGTGCCGCGGCCCGGCAGGACCGCGTTCAGGACGACGCCCATCACCGCCGACAGCGCCATCGAGGAGACGACGAAGCCGCCGTCGCCGAACTTCAGCGACGCCCCGCCGATGCCGATCACCAGGATGGTCGAGGAGATGAGCAGGTTGCGCTTGTTGCCCAGATCCACCTTGCCCTCGATCAGCGTGCGGATGCCCGAGGACGCGATGACGCCGAACAGGGCGATGGACACGCCGCCCATCACCGCCGTGGGGATGCTCGACAGGAAGGCCGACAGCTTGCCCACGAAGCCCAGGATGATGGCGAGCGTCGCCGCCCCGCCGATCACCCACACGCTGAACACGCGCGTCACCGCCAGCACGCCGATGTTCTCGCCGTAGGTCGTCGCCGGGGGACCGCCCAGCGCGCCCGCCACCATGGTCGCCACGCCGTCGCCGAACACCGAGCGGTGCAGGCCCGGATCGGCGATGAAGTTGCGGCCGACGACGCGGCTCAGCACGATCTGCCCGCCGATGTGCTCGGCGATGGTGACCAGCGCCACCGGCGCCACCAGCAGGATCATCGCCCAGGCCGAGACGCCCTCCTTCATGCCGGAGAACAGCAGGTGGAAGTCGGGCATCCGCAGGAAGGGCGCCGCGGCGACCGGTCCGAAGTCCACCATGCCGAAGACCACGCCCAGCGCATAGCCGGTCAGGATGCCCAGCAGGATCGGCACCACCGTGAAGAAGCCGCGCAGCACGATGGAGTAGAGGAAGATGCTGCCCAGCGTCGCCAGCGCCAGCAGGAAGTGCGGCAGGCTGTACTCGCCGCCCCCCGCGGTGTTCTGCGCCATGCCCACGGCGACCGAGGCGAGGCCGAGGCCGATCACGACGATCACCGGCCCGACGACGATGGGCGGCAGGATGGCCAGCAGCCAGCGCACGCCGAAGGCGCGGATCAGCAGGGCGACCGCCACATAGACCGCTCCCGCCGCGCAGGCCCCGACCAGCGCGCCGCCGGTCCCGCCGATCTGGGTGGCGGCGACGATCGGGCCGATGAAGGCGAAGGAGGAGCCCAGATAGGCGGGCAGCCGCCATTTGGTGAAGGCCAGATAGATCAGAGTGCCCAGGCCGCTGGTGACGAGCGCCACCGACGGGTCGAGGCCGGTGAGGATCGGCACCAGCACGTTGGCGCCGAACATGGCGAAGAGATGCTGGAGACTGAGCAGGAGGAAGGTGGCCGGGGGCGGACGGTCGTGGACGTCCAGCACCCGGTCGCGCGGGGCTGTCATGAACTGCGGTTCCCGTATCGGTGGTTGCGCGGCAAGGGTTACTCCGTGGCGGGCTGCCCGGTCAAACGCCACCATGCGGAATTTTTCGGCACAAGGCCGCCACAGGGTCCGGCGGCCCCGTCATAGGCGTGAAAACATTCCTTCGTTGCCTCGCCATGGGCCATTCGTTAGTATGATGTTTGATAAAAATTCCCGTGATTGGACATGAAACTGCGTCCCCGCACGCGATGCGGGTTTAAGCGCCTGCTTCTAGAGTGACCGACCCCATGGCCGACGAACTGTTTGCACAACTTACAGACACCCTTTCGTCGGCGAAGACGGTGGAGGAGCTGACCCGCCCCCTGCTGTCGCTTCTGGAGCTGGTGACGGAGCTGGAGGCCACCTACCTCACCCGGATCGAGCTGGAACACGGCATCCAGCGCATCCTCTTTTCCTGCAACACCAAGACCCTGAACATTCCCGAAGGGCTTTCCGTCCCGTGGGAGGGCACGCTGTGCAAGCGGGCGCTCGACGAGGGGAAGCTCTACACCGACGACGTGCCCGGCTGCTGGGGCGACTCCGAGGCGGCCGCCGCGCTGGGCATCCGCACCTATGTCAGCACCCCCGTCCATCTCGACGACGGCAGCCTGTTCGGCACGCTCTGCGCCGCCAGCTCGGAGCAGAAGCCGCTGACGCCCAAGGGGGAGCAGGTGCTGCGCCTGTTCGCCTCGCTGATCGCCCTCCACATCCAGCGCGAACAGCTCCTGTCCCAGTTCCGGGAACTGAACGCGGCGCTGGAATCCTACTCCTTCACCGACGCTCTGACCGGCCTGCCGAACCGGCGCGCCGTTGTCGCGGAGTTGCACCGGCTGTTCGCCATGGCCGAGCGCGCCGGGCAGAGCGTGCTGATCGGCTTCATCGACCTGGACGGCTTCAAGGCCATCAACGACACCCACGGGCACGAGGCCGGCGACGAATTCCTGACGGAGGTGGGGCGGCGCATCGGCGCGGGGCTGCGGGCCGGCGACACTCTGGGCCGGCTGGGCGGCGACGAGTTCATCATCGTGGGCATGGGCGCCACGCCCGGCGCCGAGGGTGACGAGGCGGCCGACGCGCTGCGCGAGCGGGTGGAACCGCTGATCCGTGGCACCTACCGCCTGAGCGGCTGCGCCTTCGACTATCCGGGGGCAAGCGTCGGGGTGGTCAGCGCCGACCCCGGCACCACGACGCCGGAACACGCGCTGCGCGCCGCCGACGCCGCCATGTATGTGCAGAAGAGGATCCGGCGGGCCACCCGGGCCTGAGGCCGTACGCGGAGGATTTTGCCTTACGGGCCGCCGGCCGCGCTCCACGGATCGGGAGCGGTCACTTCATAGGGCTGGGCGACGCCGCCCATCGACATCGCGTGGACGGAATTGCTGGAGAAGCCGCAGGCCTGCTCCGGATTCACGGCGGCGTTCGGACGGAAGGCGTAGGGCCGCGGCGCGTCGGGTGACACCGAGGTGGCCTTGGTCCGCACGACCAGCCCGTGGCCCGACGGAACGCTCTGCTCCACCCAGATCCACAGGACATCCGGGTTGTCGCGGAAGCGGGCCAGCAGGGTGGACAGCGCCTCCGTGCAGGCAGCGTGCTCGAGCTGGTGGGCGCCGCGGTCGATGATGGCCGAGGCCGGTCCGGACGTGGACGCGTCCGCGGGATTCCAGGTGACCGCCATGAGACCGGACAGAGCGATGCCAGCGATGGAGGTTCCCCAGAGAACTCCGGCATCGAAACCGGAATCACCGTGACGGCTGGAATGATCGCGCATCGTGGCCCCTCTAAAAAACACTCAACCGCGGCAGCCGGCGTCTGCTTGTCCCTGTCTGTTTGACAGGAACGCAGGCCCGTGACCTTGATCCAGAACAAGCACCTTACGGTCTCGTCCGGTTCATTGCTTATTGTGCACCGCAACATGCGCCCGTCAACACCCACCGGAAGCATGGCAGGGCTGATTCCGCGCGCTTTCACGCCCGCGTGGCGATGAACGCGGCAATTTGCCGCTCCTCTGTGCCGGAGCACTCTGCGACCGGCGGATGCACCGCCGGCCGGCTGGCTTCCAAACAACGTCCCCGGCGGCGACATGGTTCCCCGTCGCCGTCCGATTCGCCAACAAAGTCAGTTGGTTATCCTTACGCACAGTCAGGATTACAAACGAAGTCCGCCCTGCAATCCCACGCCCGCCACGTCGATTGCCGGCACCCGGACGCCATTCCCTTTCGCCCGCGCCGCCGCCGCGCGCTATGGTGCGCCCGGCGGTCACCGGATCGGCAAGAGTCCGGGACGCCCGCAAGAAGAACACGAGACAAAGAGCACGAGAACCGGAAGGGACGAGCATGAGTGACGAGACCCCCAGCCGCCGCGCCGCCGCGGCCTTCGCCCAGACCGCTGACGCCGCGACCCCCGTCGCCTTCACCGATCTGGTGGCCCTTCTGGAGCGCATCTTCCGGCGCCACGGCACGTCGGAGCGGGTGGCGGCGATCCTGGCGGAGAACTGCGCGTCCTGCGAGCGCGACGGCTCGACCAGCCACGGCGTGTTCCGCATCCCCGGCTACGTCGGTTCGCTGAAGAGCGGCTGGGTGAACGGGCGGGCCGAACCGGCGGTGGAGGAGGCCGGCCCCGCCTTCCTGCGCGTCGACGCCGCCAACGGCTTCGCCCAGCCCGCCTTCCTGGCCGCCCGCGGCCGCTTCCTGGAGATGGTGCGCGACAGCGGCGTCGCCGTGATGGCGATCCGCAACTCCCACCATTTCAGCGCCCTGTGGCCGGACGTCGAGCCCTTCGCGCGGGAGGGGCTGGTGGCGCTCTCCTTCGTCAACAGCTTCGCCTGCGTCGTGCCGCCGGGCGGCAAGGCCGCCGTCTACGGCACCAACCCGATGGCCTTCGCCACCCCGGTCGCCGGCGGCGACCCGATGGTGTTCGACCAAGCGGCCAGCTCCATGGCCAACGGCGACGTGCGCATCGCGGCGCGCGAGGGGCACGTCCTCCCCTCCGGCTCCGGCGTCGACCGCGACGGCAAGCCGACCACCGACCCCAAGGCCGTTCTCGACGGTGGCGCCCTGCTGCCCTTCGGCGGCCACAAGGGCGGCTCCATCGCCTTCATGATCGAGGTGCTGGCGGCGGCTCTGACCGGCGGCAAATACTCGCGCGAGGTGGACTGGTCGGCCCATCCCGGCGCCGAGACGCCCTGCACCGGCCAGCTCTTCGTCGTCATCGACCCGGAGCGCGGCGGGACCGGCGCCTTCGCCGACCGCGTCGCCGGGCTGATCGGGAACGTCAGGGAAGCGGGGCAGGACCGCATGCCGGGCGAGCGCCGCTACGCCCGCCGCGCCCGCACCCTGCGCGACGGCATCCCGCTGGCCCCCGCCCGGCTGGCCGAACTGCGCGCCCTGGCCGGCGACGCCTGACGCCCCTTCCCTCCTCCAGACCCGGTCGATCCCCGCCATGACGACGCCCACCATCGCCACCCTGTCCCGCCAACTCGATACTGGCGCCACCACCAGCCGCCAGCTCGTCGACTCCGCCCTCGCCGCCATCGCGGCCGGGGGCGGGGAGGCGCGCAAGACCTACACCGCCGTGCACGCCGAGCAAGCCCGCGCGGCGGCGGACGCCCAGGACCTACTGCGCCGGGCCGGGCAGCACCCCTCCCCGCTGGCCGGCCTGCCGATCTCGGTCAAGGACCTCTTCGACGAGGCCGGGCACGTCACGCGGGCCGGGTCGCGGGCGCTGGAGGGCGCCGCCCCGGCCAGCCGCGACGCCGACGCGGTGGCCCGGCTGCGCGCCGCCGGGGCGGTGGTCGTGGGGCGGACCAACATGACCGAGTTCGCCTTCTCCGGCGTCGGCATCAACCCGCACTACGGCACCCCCGGCAACCCCGCCGATCCCGCGCGCATTCCCGGCGGCTCGTCGTCGGGCGCCGGGGTGTCGGTGGCGGCCGGCCATGTCCCGCTGGCGCTGGGCACCGACACCGGCGGCTCGGTCCGCATCCCGGCGGCGCTGTGCGGCATCGTCGGCTTCAAGCCGACGCAGCGCCGGGTGTCGCTGCGCGGCGCCCTGCCGTTGTCCTGGTCGCTCGATTCCATCGGGCCGCTCGCCCGGACGGTGGAATGCTGCGCCATCGCCGACGCTGTCCTGGCCGGCGAGGCGGAGTGGGTGCCGCCGCCGGTCGGACTGGCCGGGCTGCGCTTCGCCGTGCCGCAGACCGTGGTCCTCGACGGCATGGAGGACGCGGTCGCCTCCGCCTTCGACGCCGCCTGCCGCCGCCTGTCGGAAGCCGGGGCGCGCATCGTCGAGATTCCCATGGCGGAGCTGGCGGAGATCGGCCCGGCCAACGCCAAGGGCGGCCTGCCCGCGGCGGAGGCGGCCCACTGGCACCGCGCGCTGCTGGCGGAGAAGGGCGACCTCTACGACCCCCGCGTCCGCGTCCGCATCGAGCGCGGCCAGACCATGAGCGCCGCCGACTACATCGAGGTGACGCAGCGCCGCGCCGACCTGATCGCCCGCACCGACCGGATCACGGCGGACTACGACGCGCTGCTGATGCCGACCGTGCCGCTGCTGGCGCCGCGCATCGACGCCTTCGCCGAGGACGCCGAGTTCGCCCGGCTGAACCTGCTGCTGCTGCGCAACTGCGCCCTGTTCAACTTCCTGGACCGTTGCGCCATCAGCCTGCCGATGCAGCGGGCCGGCGAGTTGCCCAGCGGCCTGATGCTGGTGGGCGCCGCGGGGGCCGACCGACGCCTGCTGTCCATCGCCGCCGCGGTGGAGCCGGTGCTGGGCGCCTGACGCGACGGGTGTTCTTCTGATGGGGGCGGCGCAACCGCCCCCATCAGAATTTCCCATCAGAATCCAAGGGCGCTGCCGTCCTTGCGGTGGTCCGAGCCGGCGATCAGCAGGCCGGCCGCGTGGTCGATCCAGATCGCCTGCCCGCCGCCCATCGGCTCGTCCCGGCGAACCACCGCGTGGCCGCGGCGCGCCAGCTCCGCCGCCGTCTCCTCCGCCACGGTGGGCTCGATCTCCAACACGCCGTTGAAGGCGAAGCTGCGCGGCTGGTCGATGGCCGTCTGGACGTCCAGCCCGCGGTCGAGCAGCGCCGACACGAAGGCGCCGTGCCCGGCCGCCTGGTAATGGCCGCCCATCACGCCGAAGGGGCAGACCGCGCGCCCGTCCTTGCGGATCAGGCCGGGGATGATGGTGTGCAGCGGGCGGCGGCGCGGCGCGAGCGCGTTGGGGTGCCCCTCGGCCAGGCGGAAGGAGGTGCCGCGGCTGTGCAGGAGGACGCCGGTCGCCGGGTCGAGCTGCACGCTGCCGAAGCTGTGGAAGATCGAATTGATGAAGGAGATGGCGTTGCCGTCGCGATCGACCACGCTGAGGCAGACCGTGTCCTTGTGCTCCGCCTCCGTCCACAGCGCGGGCATCTGGGCACGCGCCGGGTCGATGCGGCGGCGCAGCGCCGCCGTCGCTTCCGCCGACAGCAGCGTGGCGGCAGCCTCCGGACCGCCCTCCCCCACCAGAACGTCGCGGTGATGATAGGCGAGCTTGGTCGCCTCGGCCTGCAGATGGTGGCGGTCGGCGTCGCCGACCGACGGCGACAGGTCGAAGCCGCCCAGCGTGTTCAGGATCATCAGGGCGGCGAGGCCCTGGCCGTTCGGCGGGCACTCGAGAATCTCGTGGCCGCGGTAGTCGGTGGCGAGGGGCGTCACGTACTCCGCCCCATCCTGCGCCGCCGCGAAGTCCTCCAGCGTGTGCAGCCCGCCGCGGGCGCGCAGGAAGCCGACCAGCGAATCCGCCGTGGCTCCCGTGTAGAAGGCCGCCGCCCCGTGCGCCGCGATGTCCCGCAACCGCTGGCCGAGCAGCGGCTGGGTATGGCGCTCGCCGGCGCGGGGCGCGCGGCCGCCGGGCAGGAAGACGGCGCGGCAGCCCTCGTCCACCGACAGCAGTGGGACCGCCATCGCCCAGTCCTGGGCCACCCGCGGGGAGACGCCGTAGCCCTCCTCGGCGTAGCGGATGGCGCGGAGGAAGACCCGGTCGAGCGGCAGCCGCCCATGGTCGGCGTGCAGCCGCGTCCAGGCGGCGACGGCGCCCGGCACGGTGACCGCGTGGGCGCCGTGGCGCGGGATCTCGCCGGTGACGCCCAGCCCGGCCAGACGCTCCACGCTCGCGGCGGCGGGCGCCCGGCCGCTGCCGTTCAGGGCGACCACCGGCCCGTTGGCCGGGGCGTAGAGGGCGAATCCGTCGCCGCCGATGCCGGTCATGTGCGGCTCGACCACGCATTGCACCGCGACGGCGGCGATGGCCGCGTCCACGGCGTTGCCGCCCGCCGCCAGGATCTCCAGCGCCGCCGCGCTCGCCAGCGGGTGCGAGGTGGCCACCGCGGCCTCCGTCGCCACCAGCGCCGACCGCCCGGGCCGGCAGAAGTCACGATTCACGACGGGGCGCCCTCCGGAACGGGAAACGGGTCAGTGCGGGTCGCGGCGCAGGGGAATGACGCGGCGGTTCCGGGTCTCCGGCTCCTTCGCGGCGTGGATCTGCACCTTCTTGAGCTGGATGACGTACCGCTCGGCGCCGTTGACCATCACGGCGATGACGGTCGGCCCGTTCGCCCAGTCGCTGGGCACGAGGTGAAGTTCCTTGATGCGCGCGGTTCCCGCGGTCAGCTCCGCAAGGTCCAGAACCTCGTCCCCGGCGCGAAACCCCAGATATTCATCGACGATCATGGCGTCCGGCGGCAGTGTCTTGGCAGTGATCCCAAGCCTACCAGCACGGCGGGCGGCGGGCCACCGTACAGGCCGCCGCCCGGCGCTTTTTCATAGGAAGCCTTACGAACGGCGCGTCATACGGCGACGCGCGTCAGGTGGCGAAGCGAGTCATATGATTGTCCCAGCGGAAGTCGGCCAGCCTCAGGCCGTCGCCCGGCAGGTCCGGCGCCGCGCCGACCGTCCGGAGAGTGCCCAGCCCGCTGCTCGCCAGGAAGCCGTCGCCGTCCGGGGCAATGCCGCAACCGTCGGGCAGCGCCGCCGACCCCAGCCACGCGCCGGTGGCGTCGTCCCACAGCCCGATGATGCCGCCCTTGGGCGAGCTGGCCGCGACCTTGCCCTTGTCGGCGGCGACGCTGCCGATGTAGCCCTCGAAGCGGGACAGCTCGTCGTCCGGCGTCTCGAACAGGCGCACCGCCCCGCCGCCCGGACGGTGCGTGCCGGTCAGCGGCTGGAGCATGCCGATGGGCCGCTCGTCCTGCGCGCCGAAGGCGATGCCGCCGTCGGCCAGGGCGGCGATGTGGCGGATGCCGAGATTCGCGTGCTCCTCGGGCAGGCGCACCTGATCGAGCAGCCTCCCGCTCGCCACCTCGACGTAGGTGATCGAGGAGTCCATCTCGTCCAGGTTCAGCTTGGCGCGGCCGGTGTCCGGGTGGGTGATGACGCCGCCGTTGGCGACCGCCAGCACCGTGCCGTCGGCGATCATCAGAAGCTCGTGCGGCCCCAGCCCGTGGGTCGGCATCGCGCCGACGCGGCGGTAGCCGTCCATCGCGTCGTAGACGCCGATCGACCCGGTCTCGCGCGGCACGTCGTCCTCCGCCACGTAGAGCAACCGCCCGTCGGCGGAGAAGGCGCCGTGGCCGGTGAAGCGGCGGTCGTCCGGCGCGCGGATCACCGGCCCCGGACGCCCGTCAACCAAGGACAGCGGCATGAGCCAGCGCCCCGGACGGCGGGCGAAGGCGACCGCCTCGGCCCGCGTCGGGTGCGGGACGACGCCATGGGCGCGGCCCGGCGTCGGGGTGGTGAAGCGCAGGCCGCCCGCCCCGTCCAGCGCCGCCACGCCATAGTCCGGCGAAGCCGCGGCGGTGGCATAGGCGTTGAGGAACAGCGTGCCACCGGCGGTCTCCGCCCGCGCCGGCCCCAGGAGGGCGCCGAGCAGACCGCCTCCAAGAAGACCGCCGCCAATCAGGAACAGGGTGCCCCGGCGGGTCGCGTCCATCGCTCAGTCTCCATCCAGTTCGTTGAAGCCGATGCTGATGTCCAGCAGCGGCGCGACGGTGCCGGTCAGCAGGTTGCGCAGGTCCTTCGCCCGTTGCAGGGTGGCCTCCACGGTCTTGCGCTTGGCCGGATCGGCGACGGCGACGTTGATCGGCGCGGGGATCGCCTCGGCGGCGCGGATCGCGGCGGCGAAGCCGTCCTCCAGCGCGCGGCGGGCCTGGGCTCCGGCGTCGCCGGCGGGCAGCAGCGCGGTCAGGCCCGGTCCCCCGCCCTCGCCCAGCAGCAGGGCGCGCAGGGCCTCCAGGTTGATGCGGACGTTGCGGGCCGACTGGCCGCTGCGCAGCGCCTCGGCCACCGCCGGCTTGGCCTCCCCGGCGTTGGGGCCGAGCGGCGCCAGCAGCTTCTGGTCGGCCACCACCTGCAGGGCGGTGAGCGACCCGGTGAAGAGGACGTTGACCGCCGACCCGGCGTCGGGGCCGAGCGCGGTCGGCTCCCCGGCGGTCAGCGGCGCCTCCAGCGCCGTCCAGCCGTCCCGGACCTCGCGGGTGATGGTGAGGACGTTCTGCGCCACCGCGGCGGCCAGAGCGCCGCGGAAGCGCCCGGCCTCGTCGCCCTGGAACGACGCGGCGGTGACGCCCTCGTCGAACAGCAGCCGCTCCAGCGCGGTCAGCCCCTGCACCGCGGCGCTCTGGCGGGCCAGCCCGCCCGGCTCCAGCAGCTTGGGGTCGCGGGCCTTCAGCATGGCGAGGATCTGGCGCTGCACCACCCCGGCCCGCTCCGGCCAGAAGGCGATGCGGTCGGCGCGCAGTTCCATCGACAGCGGCCCGGCGCGCAGGTGCTGGACTCCGGCCCAGGCGTCGTAGACGGCGCGGTGGGCGGCGCGGCAGCTCTCCAGCCCCTCCGCGGTCGGCGCCGCGGCGAACCGGGCCAGCCGCTCCGCATAGACGCCGGCGGCCCCGGCCAGCGCGTCGAAGCGCGGCAGGGCATGGGTTCGGACCAGCCCGCCCAGCACGGCGGCGTCCCCCGCCGGCTCCCGCGCCGCCAGGGCGAGCTTGCCCGGCAGAAGGATCGACAGGGCGGCGGCCGACATCAGGCCGATCATGCGGCGGCGTTGCATCTCATCACCTATGCCATTCAAACCATGTGGACTTTAGAGCCCCAGAACGAAACGCACCAACTTTTCCCGGTCGCCGCGCGGCAGCGCCATGAAGGCGCCGCGCGCCGTGTCCGCCTCGCCGCCGTGCCACAGGATGGCCTCGGTGACGCTGCGCGCCCGCCCGTCGTGGAGCAGGGCCAGCTTGCCGTCGGAGTCGGCCAGCCGCCTCATCCCCCACAGCGGCGTCGTGCGCCAGTCGCGGCCCCGCGCCTCGCCCATCGCCACGCCGTCGGCCAGATCCTCGCCCAGGTCGTGGAGCAGCAGGTCGCTGTAGGGGAAGATCGTCCGGCGGGACAGAGCGGGATGCGCGGCGTCCTCCGCCGTGGTGAAGGAGGGGCGGTGGCAGGAGGCGCAGCCGGCGGCGGCGAACAGCGCGCCGCCCGCCGCGTCGCGCGGCGCCTCCAGCCCGCCGTCGGGCGGCAGGGTGCGCAGATAGCCGTCGATCAGCCCGATCACCGTGGAGGGGATCTCCAGCCCCTCATACTGCGGGGAGTCGCCGTGCGGGGCGTTCCGGCACTCGGTCTGCGCCGGGGTGCAGTCGCCCCAGGGCTCCGGATAGGCCGGGGTCGACATGCCGATGTCGAGGCTGAAGGCCTCCGAATTCTGGCGGTGCAGCGTCGGGTGGACGGCCTTCCAGCCGAAGCGGCCGAGCTGCCGCGTGCCCTCCGGCGCCACCCAGTTGGGGCGTCCGGCGATGCCGTCGCCGTCGCGGTCCTCCGGATCGGCGCCGGCCAGGATGTCGGCCTCGGGGATGCGCTCCAGCAGGCCCATGCCGCGCACGGACGGGGCGATGCGGGCCGAGATCGCCGTCGCCTCGGCCAGCGGCCCGTAATTGAGGTCGGTGACGGTCACCACCGGCCGGCGCAGCGTCGCCGTGCCGCCGTCGGGGAAGCGCACCGTCTCCTCGCGGTAGCTCAGGGACGGCTTGCCCTCGACGGCGAAGCCGAGCACCGCGTTGGTCTGGATCTGCCGCCCGTAGACGGGGTCGCCGCTGAGCTTCAGCGCGTAGCCGACGCCGCGGTCGTCCGGCGTGTCGGGGTCGGGCGGGCGCCCCTGGCGGGCCGCCGGGTGGCAGGCGGCGCAGGAGCGGGCGTCGTAGAGCGGGCCCAGCCCGTCGTTGGCGTGCGTCACCGTCGGGGCGCTGACCCACATCCGCCGGAACAGCTTCTCGCCGATCCGGGTGTCGAGGTCGCCCGCCACCGCCGGCAGGGCCGGCAGCAGGGCGAGCAGGAAGGCGAGGCGGGCTTTCATCGGTCGGACGGGCATCGGTCGGGCGGAGGGCCCCATTCCATGACGTTCAAAAGGCCGGGCTGCGGCCCCTCCCCCGCGCGGGCGGTCGGCGGGGAGCGGACAACGCCGCCCCACGCGGGAAGAAGGGTCGCAGCCCATGGTCACCGGCTTGCTTGCCGACGCCTTACTTACCGACGGCCGACGGGTTGTCGAGGCTGTCGGAACCGGCCAGCTCGACCGAGACGCCCAGGGCGGCGACAACGCTTTCCAGGGCCTTCTTCTGGTCGACCAGACGGTCCACCGCGGTCGCGATGATCGCGTTGCCCTCGGCGTTGTCGGTACCGATCATCTGGTCGTAGGCCATCTTGCCGCTGTCGGCGGTGTCCTTCATGACCTTCATGGCGGCGGTGGTGGCGGTCATCGCCTCCTTCACCTTGGCGTCGGCCTCCGGCGCGGTGGCGGCGACATACTGCGACAGCGACGGGCCGGTCACGACCTTGCCGTCCACGCGGGTGTAGCGCCCGTTGTAGACGTTCACCATGCCGACCTGGTCGTAATAGTGCGAGTTGTGCGTGTTGTCGGAGAAGCAGTCATGCTCCTCCTCCGGGTCGTGCAGCATGAGGCCGAGCTTCATGCGCTCGCCGGCCAGCTCGCCGTAGCTGAGGCTGCCGAGGCCGGTCAGGATGCGGGCGACGCCCTCCGACTCCTTGGCCTTGGCGATGGAGGCGCGGGCCTTGCCCTTGGCGCCCCAGGCCTTGGCCATCTCCTCCAGATCCTCGACCAGCATCTGGGTGGCGACGGTCAGGAACTGGGCGCGGCGGTCGCAATGGCCGTTGGTGCAATCCTTGCCCTTGGCGTAGTCGGTCGCCTTACGGTCGCCGGCGCCCGGGCCCGTGCCGTTCAGGTCCTGGCCCCACAGCAGGAACTCGACGGCGTGGTAGCCGGTCGCCACGTTGGCCTCGACCTTGCCGGCCTCGTGCAGCTTGTCGGCCAGCAGCTCCTTGGTGATCTTGCGGGCGTCGATGGTCTTGTCGCCGGCCTTGATCTTCGGGTTGGCGATCACGTTGGCCTTGGCGAAGGGGTTGCTGTCGCCGCCGGCGTAGCTGTCGTCCACATAGTCGATCAGGCCCTCGTCGAGCGGCCAGGCGTTGACCTTGCCTTCCCAGGCGTCGACGATCGGGTTGCCGAAGCGGAAGGCCTCGGTCTGCATGTAGGGGACGCGGGCGTTCAGCCAGGCCGTGCGGGCGGCGGCCAGCGTCGCCTCCGACGGGTTGGCCACCAGCGCGTCGACGGCCTTCTTCAGCGCCTTGGCGGTGCTGGCGGAGTCCTCGTAGCTGGCCTGGGCGATGTCGGCGTAGGTCTTCACCACGTCCTTGTAGGCGGGCTTGGACGACTGGGCGTCGGCGGCGAGCGGCGCCAGCGCGATGAGAGCCGCGGCGGCAAGGCCGGAGGCGTGCTTGAACATGAAGGTCTCCTCAAGCGTCGGTGATCGTTGGCGTGAGAGCCGTGAAAGTGCGAAGCATTCTCAACATGCGCCGCTAATCACTCTCATTGTCAAGATGCAATCGCGATGCGACGGGCGCATGGACGCATCGGCGGGGCCTTGCGGGGCCATGGCGGCGGCCCCGCAGCCCCGCGTTCATTTCACCAGGGGTTCGTAGCGGGCGTCGGTCAGCGTCTTCATGAAGGCGACCAGCGCCTTGATTCGGCGGTCATCGAGCGCCGGCCCCTCCTCCAGCTCCTTGATGGAGACGGTGGCGGCAACCTCCGGATTGCCCCAGGGCTTGCCGGTCTCCGGATTGATCTGGTCCGCCGGCTTGCGGCTGTTGTACTTGTTGTAGAAGCGGACGACGGTCTCCAGGTCCTTGAAGACGCCGTTGTGCATGTAGGGGCCGGTCACCGCGACGTTGCGCAGGGTCGGTGTCTTGAATTTCCCCTCGTAGGCCTTTTGGCCCTTCACGGCCGGATTCCCGGCCAGCCCGCGGTCGATGTGCGTCGCCGCCACGCCGTTGGCCGCCCGCAGCTCCGCGTTCACCGGCACGCCGATGTTGTGGTACTCGTAGTTGGTGAAGACCTCGTTCTTTGCCGCCGGCATCGCGTTCAGCTTGTGGCAGACGTTGCAGTTGGTGAACTGCTGCGAGAAGAACAGGGTCATCCCCAGCTCCTCCTCGCCGGTCATCTTGTATTCGCCGCGCAGATAGCGGTCGTACTTGGAATCGAAGGGCGAGAAGACGTCGGTCTTCTCGAAGGCGGCGATGCTGTCGGTCATCGCGTCGTAGGCGCGGTCGGCGTCGTCCAGAACCCCCGCGCCGTAGAGGGCGACGAAGCTCCGCGCGTAGTCGGCGTTCTCCTTCAGCCGCCCCTGCACCTCCGCCTTGGAGGCCATGGCCATCTCGGCGGGATTCAGCGGCGGCCCGCCGGCCTGCTCCTGGAGGGTGGCGGCGCGGCCGTCGTGGAACTGCCCGCCGAAGGGAACCCCGTTGGCCTTGAAGCCGAAGCGCGGGGAAAGATGGGCGTAGGCGGCGGTCGGCGCGTTGCGGTCGCCCAGCGACTTTCCGTCGGCCCCCAGCGACGCCGCGCCGCGCGGATCGGCGAAGCCGAATTCCGGGTTGTGGCAGGTCGCGCAGGACTGGCTGCGCGTGGAGGACAGGTTGGTGTCGAAGAACAGCGCCTTGCCCAGCTCGGCCTTGGCCTTCTGCACGTCAGCCGGATCGGCGGCCAAGCCGGAGCCACCAGCGATCAACAGGGCGCACAGCGCCGCGGCCGGCGCGACATATTTGCCGAACAATGACATCCTGACTCTCGCTCCTTGACGGCGGGGGCCCATGGCCGCAATCCATGGCAGGGGACCGCCGGCAGTATCCATGCCCTTCGGCCTGGATGATAGTTATTCTCATTATCACAAAGGTGCGACCTATTGCCACTGGTCGTAGAACCGGCGGGATTAACTCCCGGCCCCGTTCGTCCGGCTCCGTTCCCGGACGGACGATCCGGACCGGGCGCTCCGGCCTGACGGAAAAGGGTACCCCGACCCGGCTACCGACTCTGCTTCGCCAACCGGCGGGGTTGCCGCCATTCCGGAGTGAGGCAACACCACCCTCGGGACTCCAAATGCTCCGCGCGTCGCGAAGGGAGCGGCCGCCCCCGCACCGGCGCAACGCCGGCATAATCCGATAATCACTTCAAATTCTAATCATTTCCCTTCAAAGCAATCCGCCCGTCATTGGACTCCCATAGCGCGTTCTTCTCAGCGTTTCTTTGACGCGGCGCCTTTGCGCATGGCGATGCCCGCGCTTTGCCTGGAAGCGGTGCGGAAAGTTGCGTTTCGAATGGCAAAGACAACGGCGCAGGCCCGCCGGACTACCCCTATCGATAGGTTTATTAAAATGCCGGCCTTCGCCATCCTCAAATCACAGACGCCGTGCATTCCCTGAAAATCAGTAATCAATCCCCTCCGCTTCATCGCATTGAAGCGCAAACCCTTCGTATCGCAATTATCAACGGAGACAATCAATGACCCTGTTCGCCAACATCCGCGCCTTCCTTTCCCCGATCCAGGCCGCGACCAAGGATCGCAAGGGCATCACCGCCCTCGAATACGGTCTGGCGGCGGCCCTGGTCGCGCTGGTGATCATCGGCGGCGCCCGCACCTTCGGCACCAACGTCAGCACGCTGTTCACCGGCATCGGCACCACGGTCAGCGGCACCTCGACGACCATTCCGAAGTAAGCGCCGCACCCGCCCCGTCCCACGCAAAGCTCCCGCCATGGATACGATCGCGGTCCTCGATCCCCTCTCCCTGGCACTGCCCATGGCGGGGCTTGCGCTGGGCTGGGCGGCGGCGGACGACCTGTGCCGGCGCATCATCCCCGACACGGCGTCCGCCGTCCTCGCCACCCTCGGCCTCGCGCTTCCGCTCTGGCAGGGCGCCCCCTTTCCCTGGGCCAGCCTTGCCGCCGCCGCCACGCTCTTCCTCCTCCTGTGCGCCTTGCACGGGCGGGGCTGGCTCGGCGGCGGCGACGTGAAGCTGGCCTCGGCCATCCTGCTGCTGGTCGGGGTGGAGCGGGCCGCGTCCTTCGCGACCGCCACCGCGCTGGCCGGCGGAACGCTCTCCCTCCTCTATCTCGGCGGATGGCTCGCCCTGCGCAAGGCGCGCCCGGCGCGCCGGCTGCTGCGCCGCTTCGGCGGCCGGCCCGGCCCGGCCCGCATCCTGGGCCATCTCCTGGCGGCCGAGGCTCACCGCATCGCCACCCGCCATTCCGTGCCCTACGGCGTCGCCCTGGCCGCCGGCGGGCTCCTCACCCTCTCCAACCCCACCGGAGGAGCGGCATGGTTCTGAGAGTGCTATTCCTGTCCCTGCTGCTCGTCGGGCTGTCGCTGGTGGGCTACGTGTCCTTCTCGATGCTGCCGGCCCCGACCGCCGCCGTCGCGGTCCCGGCGCCCGCGGCGCCGATGGACTCCGTGCTGGTCGCCGCCCGTCCGATCTCCACCGGCATGCTGCTGCGCGCCGAGGATCTGCGCTGGGAGCCCTGGCCGCCGGGCCGTCTCGGCGACGGCTACATGGTGCGGGGCCGCGTCGCGGAAAGCGCCTACAGCGGCGCCGTCACCCGCCGCTCCTTCGCGGCGGGCGAGCCGATCATGGCCGGCCACATCGTGGCGCCGGGGGAGCGCGGCTTCCTCGCCGCCGTGCTGTCGCCGGGCAGCCGCGCCGTCTCGGTGGCGGTGGACGCGGTCAGCGCGACCGGCGGGCTGATCTGGCCCGGCGACCGGGTGGACCTGATCCTGACCCAGAATTTCGAATCCCAGGCGGGGCGCGACCTGCGCAGCCGGGCGGTCGGCGAGACCGTGCTCCAGAACCTGCGCGTCATCGCCATCGACCAGCAGCTCGGCGAGGCCGGCATGATGAAGACCGGGCCGGACGGGCGCGTTCCCCGCACCGTGACGCTGGAGGTCACCGCCCGCCAGAGCGAGACGGTCACCGTCGCCGCCGCGATGGGCAAGCTGTCGCTGGCGCTGCGCAGCCTGCTCGCCGACGAGACTCTCGCCGCCGCCGGGGCGGCGGAGCCCGCCTCCGCCCCCACCTGGGCCGAGGACGTGTCGCCCGCTCTGCGCCAGCTTCCCGCACCCCACAGCGCGGAGGCGCCCGCCGCGCGCCGCCCGGCGCTGCTCATCATCCGCGGCTCCAAGACGGAAACACTCGAACGCTGAACCGGCGCGCCGACCCAGGGGGGACGAATTCATGACGACGACCATCACAACCACCAGGGGCCGGGCCGCCGCCTGCCGGATCGCGGCCTTCAAGATCGTGGCGGCCCTCCTGGCCGGGCTGTTCGCGGCGCTGGCCGCGGCGCCCGCCCAGGCGCAGCAATCCCAATCCCAGCAGCGCCCCCGCGAGATCACGCTGGAGGTCGGCGGCGGGCAACCGGTGAACCTGCCGGCCCCGGCGGCCAGCGTCTTCACCTCCGCCCCCGAGATCGCCGATGTGCAGGCGTCCGGCCCGCAGGCCTTCTTCATCGTCGCCAAGACGCCGGGGCGGGCCAGCGTCTACGCCCTGTCGGCGGACAACAAGCCGCTCGCCTCCTTCAGCGTCGTCGTCACCATGCCCGTCGGCGACCTGCGCTCCAAGCTGGTCGCCCAGGTGCCCAACGCCGCCATCGACGTGCAGAGCACCGGCACCGGCATCACGCTG
This sequence comes from Azospirillum formosense, assembly GCF_040500525.1. Lineage (NCBI taxonomy): Bacteria > Pseudomonadati > Pseudomonadota > Alphaproteobacteria > Rhodospirillales > Azospirillaceae > Azospirillum > Azospirillum formosense. Next base: position 463,825 of record NZ_CP159405.1, read on the forward strand.
ACCGGCACCGTCTCCTCCCCCGCCACGGCGCGGCAGATGGTCGAGCTGGCCGAGCGCTACGTCGGGCAGGGACAGACCGTCACCAACCGCCTGACCGTCGCCGCCCCCGCCCAGGTCAACCTGCGGGTCCGGGTCGCCGAGGTGTCGCGCCAGGTGACCAAGGAGCTGGGCGTCAACTTCGAGAGCATGTTCAACATCGGCTCCTTCGCCTTCGGGGTCGCCACCGGGCGGACCATCCTCGACGCCGCCGGCAATCTGATCCGCGCCGCAGCGCCGACCAACTCCATCGGCGGCAGCTACCGCTCCAGCAACGGGCGGGTGGACATCAACACGGTGGTGGACGCGCTGGCCGAGGACGGGCTGATCACCGTGCTGGCCGAGCCGAACCTGACCGCCCTGTCCGGCGAGACCGCCAGTTTCCTGGCCGGCGGCGAGTTCCCCATCCCGGTCGCCCAGTACGACCGCACCACCACCATCCAGTTCAAGAAGTACGGCGTCAGCCTGGACTTCACCCCAACCGTGCTGGGCGGCGGCCAGATCAGCATGCGCGTCCGCCCGGAGGTCAGCGAGCTGACCAACAACGGCGCCGTCGTGGTCGACTCCATCCGCATCCCCGGCCTGTCGGTGCGCCGCGCCGAGACCACCATTGAACTGGCCAGCGGGCAGAGCTTCGCCATCGCCGGCCTGCTCCAGAACAACACCTCGGCGACGCTGGACGCCGTGCCGGGGCTGGGCGACGTGCCGGTGCTGGGCGCGCTGTTCCACTCCAGCAAGTTCCGCCGCAACGAGACGGAGCTGGTCATCGTCGTGACCCCCTACCTCGTCCGCCCGGTGTCCGCCGCCAACGCGCTCTCCGCCCCGACCGACGGCTTCGTCGCGGCGACCGACGTGGAGCGCATCTTCCTGAACCGCGCCCAGAGCCTGCAGCCCCCGGCCGGCGGCAACAGCGCCTCCGGCGCCGCCCCGCTCGCCGCCCCGATGGCCATCGGGCCGGGCGCCGCCCGCCTGCACGGCGACGCCGGCTTCAGCCTCCAATGACCCCTTTCGCGGAGCACAGCGCCATGCCCAGAGCCATGCGAACGCCGATGCTGCTTCTGCCACTCCTCACGGGTCTGCTGGGCGGCTGCGCCGTGCCGCAGACGCCCCCGGCGATGCCCGCTGCCCAGACCCCCGCCGTGAAGGCGCTGAGCAACGCCGTCCCCTTCGCCATCGACCCGCGCAGCGGCGCCATCGCGGCGGAGGAGCGCGCCCGGGTGGTCCGCACGGTCGCCGGGCTCGGCCGCGACACCACCCCCCACGTGACGGTCACCGGCCCGCTGCTCGCCGCCCCGGCGCAGGCCGCCACCGTCGTCCTGCTGGGCGGCGCCGGGGTGCCGGCGGAGAACGTCACCTTCGCCCCCGACCAGACCGGCGCCCCGGCGCTCCAGGTGACCAGCTACGTCGCGCTGGCCCCGGACTGCGCGGCGTGGAGCGACATCTACAGCGGCTGGTACCAGAACAGCCCGACCGCGGCGCTGGGCTGCAGCAACCAGCGCAACCTCGCTTTGATGCTGGCCGACCCGCGCGACCTGATCCAGGGCCGCGACACCGTTCCCGCCGACGGCCAGCGCATGGCCGGCGCCGTCCAGCGCTACCGCGCCGACAAGGTGAAACCCTTCGTGAAGGGGAACAGCACCAGCGCCTTCCTGCTGGCCCCCGCCCTGAACGGAAGCCAGGAGGACCAATGAGCCTGCTCGCCACCCTGCTCGGCGAAGCGCCGTCGCCGGCCGACGCCGCCCGCGGCACCGGCCCCCGCCTGCTCGCCTACGTCGCCGACGCGGCCAGCGCCGCCCTGCTGACCCGCACCGCCCCGGCCCTGCTGCCCTGCGAGGTGCGGACCGGCGACATCCGCAGCGCCGCCCGCGATCTGGCGCGCCAGCGCTCCCCCGACCTGCTGCTCGTCGACCTGTCCGGCGTCGCCGAGCCGCTGACCGCCATGGAGGCGCTGGCCGGGGTCTGCGACCCGTCGGTGCGGGTCATCGCGGTCGGCGACAGCAACGACATCGGCCTCTACCGCGACCTGCGGCGGATCGGGGTCACCGACTACCTGTTCAAGCCGCTGTCCCGCGACCTGCTGGAGGGCGCGCTGCGAGCCGCTGGCGCCGGCGCCGCGGCGGACGAGGCGGCGGGCCGGCTGGGCAAGCTGGTGGCGGTGGTCGGCGCGCGCGGCGGCGTGGGCACGACCACGGTCGCGGTGCATCTCGGCTGCTGGCTGGCCGACGGGGCGCGCGGGCGCACGGCGCTGGTCGACCTCGACCTGCAGAACGGCACCGTGGCGCTGGCCCTCAACCTGCGGCCCGAGCCGGCGCTGCGCGAGGCGGTCGAGGCCCCCGACCGGGTGGACGACGTGTTCATGGAGCGCGCCATGATCGCCGCCTCCGACCGGCTGTCCGTCCTGGCGGCCGAGGAGCCGGTGGAGGACGTGATCGACATCGCGCCGACCGCCGCCCTGTCGGTGCTGAACCGGCTGCAGGCCCGCCACAACTACGTCGTCGTGGACGCCGGCCGCGCCCAGGGCGGGGCCGCCCGCGCCGCGCTGGAGGCCGCCTCCATCGCCGTGCTGGTCGGCGACGCCAGCGTCGCGGGCCTGCGCGATCTGGTGCGGCTGCGCGCCGCCATCGCGCGGCGGGCCGGCGGCGGGCGCCTGGTCACCGTTCTGAACCGGCGCGGCGCCCCCGGCGAGCTTCCCGCGGCGGACCTGATGCGCACGCTGGGCGAGCCGCCGGAGCACGCCCTGCCCTACCGCCCGGTGCCGCTGGCCGTCGCCGCGGGCGTCGGCGAGCCGGCCTTCCGCCACTGCCGCCGCTTCCGCGAGGCCATGGAGCGGCTGGGCGCCGACGTCGCCGGCCAGCCCGCCGCCCAGGACGGCCTGTTCCGCCGCTGGGTGCGGCGATGAGCACGCTGTTCGGCCGCAAGGCGGCCCCCCCCTCCCTGGCGGTCGCCGGCCCGCCGCCCGAGGAGCCGAAGACCGTCCCGGTCGCCGCGCCGGCGGCGTCCCCCGCCCCGCCGCCGCCGGCCGCGCTGCGCCCGGTCAACCGCTCGCTGAACGACATCCGGTCGCAGGTGCTGGCCCGCATCGACCCGGCATCCATCGCCGACATGCCGGCGGAGACGCTGCGCCCGCTGGTCGAGCGGCTGATCGACGACATCGCCACCACCAGCCGCAGCCAGCTGAACGGGCGCGAGCAGGCCACGCTGGCGACGGAGCTGGTCCACGACATGATCGGGCTGGGGCCGCTGGAACCGCTGCTGGCCGACGAGGCGATCACCGACATCATGGTCAACGGCCCGTCGCGCACCTTCGCCGAGCAGCGCGGCAAGCTGGTCGAGATGCCGGTGCGCTTCCGCGACGCCGGGCACCTGCTGAACATCGCGCAGCGCATCGCCTCGGCGGTCGGGCGGCGGGTGGACGAGTCCAGCCCGATGGTCGACGCCCGGCTGGCCGACGGCAGCCGCGTCAACATCGTGGTGCCGCCGCTGGCGCTCGACGGCGCCTGCATCTCCATCCGCAAGTTCGCCCGCCGCACCATCGGCTTCCGCGAGCTGGTGGAGTTCCGCAGCCTGTCCGAGCCGATGGCCCGCGCGCTGGAGATCATCGGGCGCTGCCGGCTGAACGTCATCATCTCCGGCGGCACCGGCTCGGGCAAGACGACGCTGCTCAACGCCATGTCCCGCCCCATCGAGGCGACGGAGCGCGTCATCACCATCGAGGACGCGGCCGAGCTTCAGCTCCAGCAGCCCCACGTCGTCCGGCTGGAGACGCGCCCGCCCAACCTGGAGGGCCAGGGGCAGGTGACGCAGCGCGACCTCGTCCGTAACGCGCTGCGCATGCGGCCCGACCGCATCATCATCGGCGAGGTGCGCGGGGCGGAGGCCTTCGACATGCTCCAGGCCATGAACACCGGCCATGACGGGTCGATGTCGACCATCCACGCCAACAACCCGCGCGACGCGCTGAGCCGCGTCGAGAACATGGTGCTGATGGCCGGCATGAACCTGCCCAGCCGGGCCATCCGCCAGCAGATCGCCGGGGCGGTCAACGTCATCGTCCAGGTCCAGCGCATGCGCGACGGCGTGCGCCGCATCACCCACGTCACCGAGCTGGTCGGCATGGAGGGCGACGTGATCCTGACCCAGGACCTCTTCACCTTCGAGTTCCGCGGCGAGAACCGCGACGGGATCCTGGAGGGGCGCTACGCCGCCACCGGCCTGCGCCCGCGCTTCGCCGAGCGGCTGGCCTATTTCGGGCAGGAGGCGGCCTGGAACGCCGCCACCGCCGGTCTGTAGCGGGAGAGGACACGCGATGGACCGCATCCAGGCCCTGCAGCTCGCCACCCTCCTCCTCGGCCTCGGGACGCTGCTGTTCGCCCTCTCCACCCTGCGCGCGTTCCGCCGCCGCACGGCGCTGCGCCGCCGGCTGGCCGCCCTGTCGGCCGAGGCGCGGGCGGTGGTGGAGGACGGCAGCCCCGACATCACCGGCGCGGGGGCCCTGACCCTCGCCGATCGGGTGAAGCGGCGCATGTCGCGCTTCTACGCGCGGCGCCAGACCGTCTATCTGCCGCCGGGCATCCGGCTGTGGCGGGCGCTTCTGTACGCCGTGATCGCCGCCGGCCTGTGCTGGTGGCTGGGCGGGCCGGTGATGGGCGACGCGGGCGCCACGACCGCCGCCGCCGTGGCCCTGCTGGTCACGCCGCGCCTCGTCTTCGCCGCCAGCCGCCGCAAAACGCTGGAGGCGCTGATGAATCAGCTTCCCGACGCGATCAGCCTCGTCGTCCGCGCCACACGCGCCGGCATCCCGGTGTCGGAAAGCCTGCGCATGGTCGGCAGCGAACTGTCCGAGCCGATCGCCCCGCTGTTCCGCCGCATCGTCGACGAGACGGCCATGGGCATCGACCTGGAAACCGTGCTGGCCCGCGCCGCCGCCAACGTCCGCCTGCCGGAGTTCCGCTTCTTCGTGGTCACTCTGCTGCTGCAGCGGGAGACCGGCGGCAACCTGACGGAGCCGCTGGAGAATCTGGCCGACATGATCCGCCAGCGCCGCCGCGTGCAGATGCGCACCCGCGCCCTGACCTCGGAGGCGCGCAGCTCCGCCGCGGTGCTGGCCGCCCTGCCCTTCCTGGCCGGCGGCGGCATGGCGATGCTGAACCCCGACTACGCGTGGCGGCTGATCGACGAGCCGAGCGGACAGACGATGCTGCTGGTGGCCGGCGGGCTTCTGCTGGTCGGCGTCGGCTCCATGCAGCTCCTCATCCGGAGGACCCTGTCATGAGCGGCGGCGTGATGGGCGGACTGATCCCGCCGCCGGTCCTTCTCGGCTTCGGCGTGCTGATGATCCTCACCGGGGTGGCCGGGCTGCGCTCCTGCGTGCTGCGCGAGCGGCTGCTGGCCCGGCTGGAGCGCCTGCGCGCCGGAACCGCGCCGTCCGCCGAGCCGGAGGCGGAGCGCCGGAGCCTGCTGAGCCGGGTCGGCGCCTGGCTGGCCCGCACGCCGCTGGTCGGGTCCGCCGACCGGGAGCGGATGCGCAAGAGCCTGATCGCCGCCGGTTACACCCAGCCCGGCCACCTCTATTCCCTGCTCGGCATCAAGCTGCTGTGCATCGGCGCCGGGATGGCGCTGGTCCCGGCGGCGGCGGGCGACCTGCTGTCCTCGCTCATCGGCGCGCCGGGTGCGGCGGCGCAGGTGGTGGCTGGCGCCCTGCTCGGCTGGCGGCTGCCCGATCTGGCGCTGGGCCGGATGCGCGACCGCCGGCTGGAGGAGGTGCGCAACGGCCTGCCCGACGCGCTCGACCTGCTGGTGATCTGCGGCGAGGCCGGCCTCGGCCTGGAAGCGGCGGTGGACCGCGTGGCCCGCGAGGTGGCGACCGCCTACCCGGCGCTGAGCGCCGAGCTGTCGGCCACCGCGGCGGAGATGCGCGTGCTGTCCGACCGCGGCGGCGCGCTCAACAACCTGGCCGCCCGGCTGGACATGGAGGGCGTGCGCGGCATGGCGACGACGCTGATCCAGGCCATGCGCTACGGCACGCCGCTGGCCCAGGCGCTGCGCGTCCTGGCCGGGGAGATGCGCGCCCAGCGCCTCGCCCGGTTCGAGGAGAAGGCGGCCCGCCTGCCGGTGCTGCTGACCCTGCCCATGGTGGTCTTCATCCTGCCCTGCGTCTTCATCGTCGTCGGCGGCCCCGCCATGCTCGACGTCTCGCGCAGCTTCGACAGCGCCGGCAACAGCCAGCAAACCCATTCCACCCCGTCCCCCTCCACCCCGTCCCACAGCCAGACCAAGGGAGGTCAGCCATGATCGCCACCCCGTCCCTCCTCCCGTCCAGCAAGCACCCGACCCGCAAGCGCCTCTCCGGTCTGGGCCGCGCCGCGGCGGCCGCCCTCCTGCTGCTGTCGGTCAGCGCCTGCGCCTCGGCGCCGGGCGGCGGACCGGTGGGGTCGAAGAGCGGCCCGACCGCCAACGCCACGCTGGACGACAAGGCGCGCGTGCAGCTCCGCCTCGCCCGCGCCGCCCAGGAGGCGGGCAACACCGGTTCCGCCGTGCGCTTCTACCGCGCGGTGCTGGATCAGGCGCCGGGCCATGTCGGCGCCCTGCTCGGGTTGGGCGAAACCCTGTCGGAGAGCGGGTCCGCCTCCGACGCGGTGGTCGAGCTTCAGAAGGCCGCCGCCGCGGTGCCCGACAATGTGGAGGTGCAGACGGCGCTGGGCCGCGCGCTGATCCGCGCCAACCGCCCCGCCGACGCGCTCAACCGCTTCGACGCCCTGCTCCGCCGCAATGACGACGACCTGCGCGCCCGTCTGAACCGCGGCGTCGCCCTCGACCTCGCCGGGCGGCACGCGGAGGCCCAGGGCGAATACCGCCACGTCCTGAAGACGGAGCCGAACAACGCGGCGGCCATAGCCAACCTCGGCCTGTCGCTGGCGCTGAACGGCAGCGCGGAGGGTGTGGCGATCCTGGAAGGGCTGGTCCAGGGCGGGGTCGATTCCCCCCGCGTGCGCCAGAACCTCGCGCTGGCCTACGGCCTGAAGGGCGATCTGGAGGCGGCGGCCCGCGTGGCCCGGCTCGACCTCGACGACGCCAACGTGCGCTCCAACCTGGCCTTCTACGAGACGGCGCGCCAGTTCGTCGCCTTCAAACCGTGAGGCGGCCCCATGCGCAGCCGCAGCCGCCCTCTTCCCGGCCCTCGCCTCCCGCGTGACCGCCGGGGTCTGACCACGCTGGAACTGGCGATCGTCTCCCCGGCGCTGATCGCGGGCATGATCGCGCTGGCCGAGGTGTCCTATTCGCTGACCGTGGACGGTCTGCTCAACCACGCCGCCCGCGCCGCCGCCCGCAGCGGCTTCACCGGGGAGCTGGCGACCGGCTTCGCCGACCGCCGCGCCCAGGTCTGCGACACGGTGTACCGCTTGACCAGCCGGGTGCTCGACCAGAGCCGCCTGTCGGTGCGCAGCCACAGCTACGCCTCCTTCACCACGCTGAGCCAGGTGAACGGCGGGGTTCCGCCCTCCACCTCGCTCACCGACCTGAACTGCAGCTCCACCGACTGGGACGCCAACCAGACCGGGACGGCGCTGGGCGGCAGCGGGCAGGTCGTCGTCTACACGCTGCGCTACACCCAGCCGGTGCTGACCGGGCTGGGAGCCACGGTCCTGGGACGGGCGGAGCTGATCCACGAGGCCCGGCTGGCGGTGCGCAACGAACCCTTCATGGTGGGGGAGTGACCGGCATGGCGACACCTGTCCCGAAATCCCGACTCCGGCCCCTGCCGCGCGACCGTCGCGGCGTCGCGGCGCTGGAAATGGCGCTTCTGGCGCCCGTCCTTCTCGTGCTGGTCACGGCCACGGTGGACGTGGTGCGCTACGTCAGCATCACCCTGACGCTGAACCGCACCGCCGCCAACGTCAGCGACATCGCCACCCAGTTCGACAAGCTGCGCGCCGGCATGACCGTGGTGAAGGGGAACGAGGTCGGCGTGCTGTTCCTCGCCGCGACGGAGGTCGCCCAGCCCCTGGACCTGATGGCCGGCGGGCAGGTGATCGTCACCTCGGTCGCCAACATGGGCCAGGGATCGCGGGTGATGTGGCAGGAACGGGCCGGCACCGGCTCCGCCATCAGCCACTACGGCGCCACGGGCGGGGCCGCCACGCTGCCGCCCGGCTTCACCCAGCAGCCCGGCGACAACGCCATCTTCACCGAACTGTTCTACCGCTTCACCCCCTATCTGCTGAGCGGACCGTGGCTCGGCGAAGCCGGAACCTCCACGACGCTCTACGCCAGCGCCGTCTACCAGCCCCGGCTCGGCACGCTCACCACGCTGGAGACCGGGCCATGAGGACAGCCTTCACGCTTGCGGGCCGCCTGCTCGCCTCTTTGGGAAAGGTGCGGCGGGACCGCCGGGGCGCCACCGCGCTGATGTTCGCCGCCGCCGCGGTGCCCTTGCTGGGCATGGTTGGGCTGGCGGTGGATTACGGGCGGGCCTTCCTCGTGCAGTCGCGGCTCCAGACCGCCATCGACGCCGGGGCGCTGGCCGCCGGAAAGATGCTGAACTCCACGGCGGACGCCCAGAGCGACATCGCCATGTTCGTCGCGGCCAACCTGCCGCCGGGCTTCCTGGGGGCGGCCATCGGCACGCCGGCGGTGACGCTGGACCAGACGAACCAGCGCGTCGGCGTGTCGGTGACCGCCACCCTGCCGACGACCTTCCTACGGGTCCTGCAGGTGAACGAGCTGACCATTTCGGTCACCAACCAGGTGCAGCGCGCCAACGCCGGGCTGGAGCTGGCGCTGGTGCTCGACGTCACCGGCTCCATGGCGACCAACAACCGCATCGGGGAGCTGCGCAGCGCCGCCACCGACCTCGTCAACATCCTGTTCGGGCCGGGCAGCACGCCGCCGAAGAACCTGTGGGTCTCCATCGCCCCCTACGCGGCGGAGGTCAACCTCGGCAAGACCCGCACCAACTGGCTGGCGGCTGGCAGCTACGACGCCGCCAAATGGGCTTCCCAGGGCTGGCGCGGCTGCGTCCTGGCCCGCACCCAGCCGCAGGACCAGACCGACGCCCCGCCGGCCTCCGCGCCCTTCAAGCCCTTCTGGTACCCGAACAACCAGTACAGCGGGACCAACAACGACAACCCCTGGACCCCCACGAACATCACCGACGACGGCACCTACCGCCAAACCAACGACATGGCCGGGCCGAACCTCGGCTGCCCGCCCCCGATCATGCCGCTGACCAACGACCGTTCGGCGCTGCTCGCCAAGATCGCCGGCCTGAAGCCGGTGAACCGCGGCGGCACCATGGCGAACCAAGGGCTGCAGGCCGGATGGTTCACCCTGTCGCCGAAGTGGCGCGGCCTGTGGGGCGGCACGACGCCGGACACGCTGCCGCTCGATTACGGGACACCCGACATGTCGAAGGCGGTCGTCCTGTTGACCGACGGCAACAACGAGTGGTTCAAGTACAAGCCGCAGGGCGACTACACCAGCTACCAGCGCCTCAGCGACGGGCTGCTGGGCACCACCAACACCAACCAGGTGACGACGGCGATCGACAACCGCATGCTGACGCTGTGCAGCAACATGAAGGCGGCGGGGATCACCCTCTTCACCATCACCGTCGGCGACAGCGCCAGCAGCGCCACCCGCACCCTCTACGAAAGCTGCGCCTCGCCCGGCCCCAACCACTATTTCGACAGTCCCACGCCGGCGGACCTGCAGACGGTGTTCCGCACCATCGCTGGCCAGCTCAGCAACCTGCGCATCATCCGCTAAGGATTTGGCGCTGAGGATCTGGCGCTGAACGGCGGGCGGTATGGCCAGGGGCGGTATGGCGGAGACAGCGGTTTATGACCTATTGCGCATTGGTCCACCGCCGCCCGATGGGCTAGAGGATTCAGGACCGTGCAGACAAGAGGCCCGCCCGTCATGTCCCAGACCTTCCATGTGATCGTTGCCGAGGACGACCCCGTCGTCGCGGTCACCATTGCCGAAACCCTGGAGGAGCGCGGCTTCCGCGTGACCATCGGGCGCAACGGGTTCGATGCCTTCAAGATCGACCAGAACGATCCCGCCGACATCCTGATCACCGATCTGCGCATGCCGCATTTCGACGGCACCAGCCTGATCGCCCGCATGCAGGAGCAGCGCCCGGAACTGCCCATCCTGGTGACCACCGGCTACAGCGACAACCTGCCCAAGGAGGAACCGGGCCAGCTTTCCGTCGTCCAGAAGCCCTTCTCCGAGGACAGCATCGTCCGGGCGGTGCAGAGCCTGCTCGGGGTCGCCTGAACGGCGGTGAAAAAAAAACTTCGCCGCCCGGTGAAGTTCCTGCTTGCGCTCCGCCGCTGGGAGCCGTATAAGCCGGCCTCCGTTCCGGATTAGCTCAGTCGGTAGAGCAGCGGACTGTTAATCCGCGTGTCGCTGGTTCGAGTCCAGCATCCGGAGCCATATTGCGGGTGTAGCTCAGTTGGTTAGAGCGCCGGCCTGTCACGCCGGAGGCCGCGGGTTCAAGTCCCGTCACTCGCGCCACATTGCGGGCGTAGCTCAGGGGTAGAGCACAACCTTGCCAAGGTTGGGGTCGAGGGTTCGAATCCCTTCGCCCGCTCCAGTTTTGGGGCACGACAGTGTCTTCGGGGGCCGCTTGTTCATCAAGCGGCCCCTTGTCATTTTCAACCGCTACGACGCCCCCACTCAGCCGAAATAGGCCTCCGACGTTACACCCAGCCTCCGCTTGAACAGAGCGATGAAGGCAAGCGTCGGCCCTGGCTTCGTCTCGACCTTAAGCATCGTCCGTCGACTGCGGCGTGAATGGGCTGCCGGCGCTGTTCGCCCCTGTTGTGGAGTCCCGATATTCCAGGGCAGGATATGGGTGATGCGGTGGCCGGATGATCTGCGCTGCAGCCGCGCACATGGCGCAGGCCGGCCGGTGGATGGAATTCGCCGAGCTTAACCGATATGGTGATGTGGTTTGCCGCAGCGCGATCACCAAACACGAAAAAGCCAGCAATCCGTGAGGATTGCTGGCTGATTTGGTTGCGGGGGCAGGATTTGAACCTGCGACCTTCAGGTTATGAGCCTGACGAGCTACCGGGCTGCTCCACCCCGCGGGTGTTCCTGGGCCAGGGACCGTGTGCGACGATTGTCAAGCGTGTTTGAGCCCTTCTGCGTCCGCGTCCGGTGTGGTGTGGCGTGTGCCGTGGTGACCTGGCGGCGACCTACTCTCCCACGTCTTAAGACGCAGTACCATCGGCGCTGAGGCGTTTCACGGCCGAGTTCGGAATGGGATCGGGTGTTGGGAGCCTCGCCATGACCACCAGGTCACCAAGGCACACGCGAACCATCCGGACGGGGACGGCAGAGGGGTATCGTTGATCGAGGACATGTTTGCGTTCTTGCGGTGTTGGCTCGTTGCGTCCAGGGCTTGCCGCTGCGCGCGGGCCGCCACTGGGAAGGATCAAGCCGATCGAGCGATTAGTAAGGCTCAGCTTCAGGCGTTGCCGCCCGTCCACATGCCTCCTATCGACGTGATGGTCTGTCACGGCTCTCAAGGGAGTTCTGGTTTAGAGGTGGGTTTCCCGCTTAGATGCTTTCAGCGGTTATCCCGTCCATACTTAGCTACCCGGCCATGCCACTGGCGTGACAACCGGTGCACCAGAGGTATGTCCATCCCGGTCCTCTCGTACTAGGGACAGATCCTCGCAAAACTCCGACACCCACGGCAGATAGGGACCGAACTGTCTCACGACGTTCTAAACCCAGCTCACGTACCACTTTAATCGGCGAACAGCCGAACCCTTGGGACCTGCTCCAGCCCCAGGATGTGATGAGCCGACATCGAGGTGCCAAACGACTCCGTCGATATGGACTCTTGGGAGTCATCAGCCTGTTATCCCCGGCGTACCTTTTATCCGTTGAGCGATGGCCCGTCCACATGGAACCACCGGATCACTATGGCCGACTTTCGTCTCTGCTCGACTTGTCTGTCTTGCAGTCAGGCGGGCTTATGCCATTGCACTCGACGAGCGATTTCCGACCGCTCTGAGCCCACCATCGCGCGCCTCCGTTACGCTTTGGGAGGCGACCGCCCCAGTCAAACTACCCGCCATGCAGGGTCCCGGCTCCGGATGAACGGAGCGCGGTTAGATGCCAGAGACCTCAAGGGTGGTATTTCAAGGATGGCTCCACCCGAGCTGGCGCCCGGGCTTCCTAGCCTCCCACCTATCCTACACATGAGATCCCTAGCACCACTGCAAAGCTGTAGTAAAGGTGCACGGGGTCTTTCCGTCTGACCGCGGGTACTCCGCATCTTCACGGAGAGTTCAATTTCGCTGAGTTGGTGTTGGAGACAGCGGGGAAGTCGTTACGCCATTCGTGCAGGTCGGAACTTACCCGACAAGGAATTTCGCTACCTTAGGACCGTTATAGTTACGGCCGCCGTTTACCGGGGCTTCAATTCGGAGCGTGAACCCCTCCTCTTAACCTTCCGGCACCGGGCAGGCGTCAGACCCTATACGTCGCCTTGTACGGCTTCGCAGAGCCCTGTGTTTTTAGTAAACAGTCGCCACCCCCTGGTCTGTGCCCCCGCCATGGCTTGCGCCACAACGGGGCCCTCTTCTTCCGAAGTTACGAGGGCAATTTGCCGAGTTCCTTCAACACCATTCTCTCAAGCGCCTGGGTATGCTCTACCAGTCCACCTGTGTCGGTTTGGGGTACGGTCTGATGCGGGGGCTGTTTCCTGGAACGGGTCCCCAGCCGGGCCAATCCGATAAGGCCCGACACGCTTTCCCATTCGTCACACACCCGCTGGCCCACGACTATTAACGTGGTTCCCATCGACTACGCCTTTCGGCCTCGCCTTAGGGGCCGGCTCACCCTGCGTGGATTAACCTTGCGCAGGAACCCTTGGACTTTCGGCGACAGTGTTTCTCACACTGTTTGTCGCTACTCATGTCAGCATTCTCACTTCCGATACCTCCAGGCGGCCTCACGGACACCCTTCGCAGGCTTACGGAACGCTCCGCTACCACGTGATCAGAGATCACATCCGCAGCTTCGGTACACGGCTTGAGCCCCGATACATTTTCGGCGCAGGCCGGCTTAACTAGACCAGTGAGCTATTACGCTTTCTTTAAAGGATGGCTGCTTCTAAGCCAACCTCCTGGTTGTCATGGCCTTCCCACATCCTTTCCCACTTAGCCGTGATTTGGGGACCTTAGCTGGCGGTCTGGGCTGTTTCCCTCTCGACGATGGACCTTAGCACCCACCGTCTGTCTGCCGGGCTGTGCTCCACGGTATTCGGAGTTTGGTTAGGTTTGGTAAGCCGCGAGGCCCCCTAGCCCATCCAGTGCTCTACCCCCGTGGGCAATCGCCCGACGCGCTACCTAAATAGCTTTCGCGGAGAACCAGCTATTTCCCGGTTTGATTGGCCTTTCACCCCTAGCCACAGGTCATCTCCGACTTTTTCAACAGGCGTGAGTTCGGTCCTCCAGTGCGTGTTACCGCACCTTCAACCTGCCCATGGCTAGATCACCGGGTTTCGGGTCTACAGCAAGCAACTCACGCGCCCTGTTCAGACTCGCTTTCGCTGCGCCTCCGGCTATCGCCTTAAGCTCGCTGCTTACTGTAAGTCGCTGACCCATTATACAAAA
>NZ_CP159405.1:482500-500000 GCF_040500525.1 Azospirillum formosense
GGTCGAGTATGCCGGGGTTCGGACCTCGCGCAGCATCGTCGGGCTGTACCGCCGCCGCGCCGCCGCGATCGAGCTGTCCGCGGAGAATGCCATGGAACGGCGGTGGCTCTGCCGGCGTTGTCATATGGTCACCGCGCGCGACGAGCATCGGCGCGTCACCCGAACCCGGTCCCTGATGCGCCTCGCGCTCGGCGACCTGTTCGAGGGAACCTACACCATCTGAAGGGCTGCTCGGCCCTTCCGGGGAAAGAAAGCCAAACATTCCATGCAGCACGGACAGTCGACGCGCCGCTGGGCCGACCCGCGGCGCAGCATGAGGGATTCCGCCGTGGATGCCCCCGCCTCGCGCCACGCGAGGCCGGTCGATCCGGTCGTGACGGCCCTGAACCTGCTGAACAGCCCCCGCACCCGGGCGGCGCTCCTGAAAGCCGTCGAGGAACGGGTGAAGACCGACGCGGACGAACGCCGCCGCTTCGCCGCCGCCGCCGGACGGGTTCAAGGCGCCACGGGCGAGCAGGCGCTGACCCAGGCGGTCGGCAATTACCTGCGCGACCTGTCGCGCCTCCCGGAGGCCGGGCGAAGCGGCCCCTATCTGTGGCTGGCCGAGACGGTGGCCATCCTGTCCGGCGGCGGGCGCCCCGGACAGCCGGCCACCCTCCTCCGCGACCCGCGGGCCGAAGCGGAGGCGCTGTTCCGCCCGCGCGGAGCGGCCTCGGCGTAAGCGCGGCGCTTGAAGACGGGACAGGCCCGGCGCCGGGGATCGTCCGGCGCCGGGCCTGTCCTTCGCGACCCGATCCCGTGATCAGGCGATCGTGCCGTCGAACAGAGCCGGCTCGATGGCGTTCATCTTCGCCGTGTTCACCGCCCAGTCGTCGGTCATGATGCCGCCGGTGTCGCCCGAACCGGGGCTCCAGGCCCAGTAGGTGAAGCTGACGCCCTGGTCGCCCGCCGCAAGGTCGGACTTGCCGTCGCCGTTGTAGTCGCCGTCCATGTACTTGACCATGGCGTCGAGCCACTGCTTGTCCTGGCCGGTCTCGAGCTTGGTGCCGAACTCGCCGACCAGGACCGGCGCGATGCCCTTCTGGACGATCCAGCCCCAGGCGTCCGTCCAGATGTCCTTCATGTTGTTCGGGTAGGCGGGATCGTTGAACCAGCCGAAGCCGGCCATCGACGGCGGGTAGTCGTGGACGGAGTAGACCAGCTTGTTGTCGATGTTGAAGTCGACCGGGTCGGTCTTCACACCGTCCAGGTTGCCGCCCCACCAGTAGGTGCCCTCGGACGAGTTCTCGACGCCCTCGACGATCAGCAGCCAGTTCGGGTTGACCGACTGCACGGCGTTGCCGATGCGCTCCGCCGCCGCCTTCCAATCGGTGGCCTGGTTGCCGTCGCCCCAGGTGGCCTGGCCGTGCGGCTCGTTGTGCAGATCGGCGGCGACGACCGACGGGTTGTCGGCGTAGCGCTGGGCCAGCATCTTCCAATTCTCGATCATTTTCGATTCCGGATACTGGCTGGTGTACCAGAGCCCGTTCTCGTTGGCCGAGGCACCGTCGCCGGAGCGGTGGTGGTCGAGGATGATCTTCATGCCGGTCTGATCGGCGTATTCGATGATCTTGTCGAACACCTCGAGGCTGGTCTTGCCCTGAAGCTCCGGGTTCTTCGAATAGTCGATGCCGGTGGGCATGCGGCCGTTGTCCAGCATGGCGTCCGACCAGGGCAGGCGGATGGTGTTGAAGCCCTGGTCCTGCATCTGGTTCATGATGTTCTTGTAGCTGTCCTGCCACAGCCCCTGCGGGGCGAAGGCGTAGCCCTCCGCGCCGAACCAGTTCACGCCGGTCAGCTTCACGTTGTTGCCGGCGCTGTCCACGATCTGGCTGCCGTCGGTGTGCAGGTAGCCGCCGCTGGACCCGGCGCCGCTGTCGGTGGAGGGGGTGGTCACCGGGGCGGTCGGCGTGGCCGGCGGCGTGCTCGGAGCCGTGTTCGGGGTCGTGGAGGGCGCGGAGGCGGACTCGGCGGTGAACAGACCCTTGTCGGCCTCGACCACCAGCGTGCCGTTCCACCACAGGTCGGCCTGCCCCTTGATGACGTCCTTGCCGTCGAGCGCGCCCTTGTCGTAGCTGACCGCGGAGTCGGCCGGGGCGTATTCGTGGCCGTTGATGGTCACGCTGCCGACATGCAGGTTGCGGTCCTGGCCGTTCACCGTGGCGTCGTTGTCGTACTGGACCTGGATCTTGTGCGCCTGATCGGCGGCCAGATCGGTCTTGAAGGAAAAGTCCTTCGACTCCGTGCCGGCCGTGCCCTCGCCGATCTTCTTGCCGTCCGCCAACACCGTGAAGTGCGCGTTCTGGCCCGCCGCGGCGGTGCCGCGGGCGTTGATGGTGATGGTCGAGGAGCCGGGGGCGGCGGAGGCGTCGCTGCCGCCCGTGGCGGCGCTGTCGGCCTCCGGTGCGGCGGCGGCGCTGCCGGAGGTGGCCGTGTCGGGCGTGGCCCCGTAGAGCGACGACGGGGTGGAGAAGGTCAGCGCCCCGTTCCACCACAGCCCTTCCTGGCCGGCCATGGTCCCGCCGGCATCGTCGTGGCGCTCGTAGCTCGCGTCGGTCGGGCTCAGCGTGTGGCCGTTGATGACGATGGACTTGATGCCCAGGTCGCGGTTCGACCCGGCGTTCACGTCATCGTTGTCGTAGACAACCTGGACTTTGTGTGCCTGACCAGAGGAAACGTCAACGTCGAATGTATAGGCTTTCGGCTCGGCCGAGCCCACCGAGGCCTGACCAACATCCTTACCGTCGATCATCAGACGAAAGTGAGGATTCACAGCGTCCGAAGAGGTGCCATAGGCGTTCACGACGATTTTGGACTTGGTCAAACCAGTGGAGGTCGTCGCCATTTGTCTATTCCATTGCGGTTTCGATGGGCAAACGGTGGCCGCAGATGGTTAACGAGATGCTAACAATTCCTTTAAAATAAATTAACCATTTGTGGCAAATAGGAGCGGTCGGTGACAGGCTTTGCCTGATGCGGCGGCGCAACAGCAGGCCCGCCCTGGCTTTGCCGGGGTGCGCCGGCGGCGGCGGCGGCGCCTTCGCGCGGGACCGTTCGGCGGCCATGCCCCAGGCTGGTCACAGGCCGCGCCCGGCGTTTCACGGAAGGACTGTGCCCGTCGTCGTCGTGGGGACAGCGTTGTGCGAGCCGGCGCCGGTTCCGCCCTTCCGAAGTGTCAACCCGCGGGCGAAGCCGCGCGTGCTACACTGCGCGCCGTGACGGATGGTGGATGATGACGGGCATGAGGATCGCGGTGGCCCCCTGGTCGGCGGTTTTGACGGCTGTTTCGAAGGCTGTTTCGACGGCGGCTCCGGCCGTCGCCCTGGCAACCGCGCTCGCCGGCACGCCGGCGCAGGCGGCGTCGGCTCCCGCCGTGGGGCAGAGCGTCTCGCTGGTGACCACCAGCGGGTCGGCGACCTTCAAGCTGTGCCGCAACTGGGTGTTCACCCACACCTGCCGCGAGTATGGCAACGTCGCGGTGCCCGCGCGCATCGCGGCGGGCGATTCGTTTGAAATCACCTTCGGCAGCAACCCGAAGACGATGTGGTTCCGGGTCAAGGCCGTCCTGCTTCAGGACGGGCGCTGCCTGCTGATTCCCAAGCACGAGGACATGCCGGCCAAGGGCGAGGACGAGCCGGTGGACATGCTCATCGTGGACCCCTGCCGCGTCCTGCGGTGAAGGCGCGCCCGGTCGCGGGCCGCCTTCCGCGGGGCGGCCGCCTCAGCGCAACGGGATGTTCATCTGGACGCTGAGGCCCGGGGCGGGCGCGTAGTAGACCGGCGGGGGCGGTGCGTAGACCACGCGCGGCGCCGGGGCGTAATAGACGGGTGGCGGGCGGCGCATCACCACGACGGGCGGCGGCGGCTCGTAGATCACCACGGGGCCGTGGCCGCGGTGGTGATGCTTGTGCTTGTGCTTGCGCCAATGCTTGTGGTCGTCGGCCAGCGCCGGGGCGGCCAGCGCGACGGTCAGCATCAGGCTTCCCAGCGCCACGCCCCAGCCACGTTTGCCGAAACCACCTTTGCCTGAATGGCCCGCGCCTGTGTGGACGGACATTCCCTGCATCCTTTTTCTGCGATCGGTTGCCCCGATCCTAACAGCAGATCGTGCGCCCAAGCTCTGGCTCCAACCATCCGCGCTGGGACAAATTTCGGGCACCCCTTATTCCCCGAAGGAGGTGCCCCCCGGCGGAAATGGCGGGTCGAAAACCGAACGAACGTCAGAGATTGCGGCCATTCGATTTGGTGTTCGCAGGCGCCGAAACTGTGTCACACTGCCGCATGATGAATGGCATCGGGAGCGTCCGTATGGAAAGCCGCCGCAACCAGCCGCAACGTCACATCGTGCTCGCCTCGCACCCGACCGGCGGCGCCAAGCCGCGCTACACCCCGGTCCACTGGGGCACCCCCACCGCCGCGGAGCGCGGTCCGGTCGTCGCCTCCCTCTCCGATCCGGCGCAGCGCAACGCCATCGGCGCCCACGCCGGCAGCTACGCGGTCTACCGGGCGCTCGCCGTCGCGGCCGGACAGCTCAGCGCCTACCATGTGCCGGACCTGACCAACACCGCCCCGGCGGAACCCATCGGCCCGCACCCGCAATGGAGGGACCCGGAGGCGATCGTCTCCATTGATCCCTTCGGCCACATGGTCAGCGAGGCATTCGGCGATCATCTGGCGCGCGGCGTCGACGTGCGCCCGACCATCGCCGTGACCAAGGCGCGCATCAAGATGCCGGAGCTGGTGGACGCCATGCGCGCCGGGCGGCTGGCGGCGGACGGCCAGATCCTGCTGCCCAGCGGCGACGCCCGCGTGACCAAGGTCGCCATCGAGCCGGTGTGGTTCCTCCCCGGCATCGCCAAGCGCTTCGGCATCACCGAGAGCGCGCTGCGCCGCGGCCTGTTCGAGCACACCGGCAGCATGTTCCCGGAACTGGTGACCCGCCCCGACCTGAAGGTCTTTCTGCCGCCGATCAACGGGCTGACCGTCTACATCCTGGGCGACGTGGCGGCGCTGACCGACCCGGCGCGCAAGGTCGCCTGCCGGGTCCATGACGAGTGCAACGGGTCGGACGTCTTCGGCTCCGACATCTGCACCTGCCGCCCTTACCTGACCCATGGCGTCGAGGAGTGCATCCGCACCGCCCAGGAGAACGGCGCCGGCTTGGTCATCTACAACCGCAAGGAAGGGCGCGCGCTGGGCGAGGTGACCAAGTTCCTGGTCTACAACGCGCGCAAGCGGCAGCCCGGCGGCGACCGGGCCGAGGCCTATTTCGAGCGGACGGAATGCGTGGCCGGCGTCCAGGACATGCGCTTCCAGGAGCTGATGCCCGACGTCTTCCACTGGCTGGGCGTCACCCGCATCGACCGTATGGTGTCCATGAGCAACATGAAGTCCGACGCCATCCGCCGCGCCGGGATCGAGATCGTCGAGCAGATCCCGATCCCCGAGGAGTTGATCCCCGACGACGCCAAGGTGGAGATGGACGCCAAGAAGGCCGCCGGCTACTTCACCCCCGCCGTGCCGACCGCGGAGGAGCTGACCGTCGCCAAGGGCCGGGGGCTGACCGATTGAGCGCCGCCGGCGACGATGACGTGGGGTGGCTGCTCTCCGCCGATGCGGTGCGCCAGCGCGCCCACGCGATCCTGGCGAAGGCCGAGCGCGGCGACCTCGCCCATTTCGCGTTTCGCCCGGAGCAGATGGACGTGGCCGCCGCCCTGGTCGCCACGGTGACGCGGGAGTCCTACCCCGACCTCGACGTGCCCTACCACAGCCGCTGGCGGCACTTCGTGGTGGAAGGCGACGACCGCTGGGCGATGCTTGCCGCCGGATTGAACGCGGACGCCGACGAGATCGCGCGCATCCGCTTCGACCTCGCGGTGACCAGCGTTCTGCTCGACGCCGGGGCGGGCGACCGCTGGCGCTACCGCGACGCGGCGGGGGTGGAACTGGCCCGCTCCGAAGGGCTGGCCATCGCCAGCTTCGACCTGTTCCGTGCGGGCGGCTTCGCCGACGACCCGGCGGCGCCTCTGCGCGCCGACGCGGCGGCCCTGTCCGCCATGACCGAGGCGGCGCTCGCCCGCGGCTTCCAGGCGAGGCCGGACAACCCGCTGGTCGGGCTGGAGGGGCGCGCCGCCCTGCTGCGCCGTCTGGGAAGCGCGCTGACCGCCGCGCCCGACCTGTTCGGCACGCCGGGGCGGGTCGGCACCCTCTACGATGCGCTGAAAGCGCAGGCCGTGGACGGCACGCTTCCCACCACCGCCATCCTCGACGCGGTGCTGCGCGGGCTGGGGCCGATCTGGCCGGGCCGGATCGAGCGCGGCGGCGTGAATCTGGGCGACAGCTGGACCCATTCGGCGGTCGGCCTCGTCCCCTTCCATAAGCTGTCGCAATGGCTCAGCTATTCGCTGGTCGAGCCGCTGGAGGAGGCGGGCATCGCCGTCACCGGGCTGGACCGGCTGACCGGCCTTCCGGAATACCGCAACGGCGGGCTGCTGGTGGACAGCGGCGTTCTGGTGCCGAAGAATCCCCGCCTCCTTGCCGACGAGCTGGAGGTCGGGGACGAGGCGGTGGTGGAGTGGCGCGCCCTGACCGTCGCCCTGCTCGACCGCCTCGCCGACGCGGTGCGCGACCGGCTGGGCGTGCCCGCGGAGAGCTTCCCGCTCGCCAAGGTTCTCCAGGGCGGGACCTGGACCGCCGGGCGCCGGATCGCCCGCGAGCGCCGGCCGGGCGGCGGCCCGCCGATCCGCATCCGCAGTGATGGAACCGTCTTCTGATGTGACGCCAACCACCCGAAGGGTCGCCCATGCCCATCCCGACACTCACCGTCATCGACCATCCTCTGGTCCAGCACAAGCTGACCCTTCTGCGGCGGCGGGAGACTCCCACCGCCCGGTTCCACGAGGTGATGCGGGAGGTGTCGCAGCTCATGGGCTATGAGCTGACGCGCGACCTTCCCCTGGAGGACCGCCCGGTGGAAACGCCGCTGGCAACCTTCGACGCACCGCTGCTGACCGGCAAGAAGCTGTGCCTCGTCTCCATCCTGCGGGCCGGGCAAGGGCTGCTGGACGGCATGCGCACCCTGCTGCCGTCGGCCCGCATCGGGCACATCGGCCTCTACCGCGACCAGGAGACGCTGACCCCCGTCGAGTATTTCTTCAAGGTGCCGGAGGACATTGAGGAGCGGCTGGTCATCCTGGTCGACCCCATGCTCGCCACCGGCCACACGGCCACGGCGGCGGTGCACCGGCTGAAGGACGCGGGCGCGGCCGCGATCAAGCTGGCGGTCCTGGTGGCCGCGCCGGAGGGCCTGCGCACCTTCCACGACTCGCATCCCGACGTGCCGGTCTTCGCCGCCGCGGTGGACGAGCGGCTGGACGAGAACGGCTACATCCGCCCCGGCCTGGGCGATGCGGGCGACCGGCTTTACGGCACCCGCTGAGAATCATTGCCGCCCTTTTGGTCACATGCCACCCTGCCGACCCGTGAGAGCCGCAGCAGGGCTGACGCGCACGGAATGGCATTGCCGTTGCAACGCCTCTGCTGCACATCTGTGCCGAAACAGCAAAGCAGACGGAGGGGGTTTTTCCATGGGGAACGTGATTGGGGGGAACGTATTCGGCGTGGCGCGGCGCGCCGTCCTGTGCGGCGCTGCGGCGGTCGCCGTCGCGGCGATGGCTCTGCCCGCCTGGGCCCAGTCGAAGGTCAAGGTCGCCGGCATCTACACCGTGCCGATCGAGCAGCAGTGGGTCAGCCGCATCCACACCGCCCTGAAGGCCGCCGAGGCCCGCGGCGAGATCGAGTATGTCTGGGCCGAGTCGGTCGCCAACACCGATTATGAGCGCGTGATGCGCCAGTACGCCGAGGGCGGCCAGCAGCTCGTCTTCGGCGAGGTCTTCGGCGTCGAGCGCGCGGCGCGCGCCGTCGCGAAGGACTATCCCAAGACCGCCTTCGTCATGGGCTCCAGCTTCAAGCCGCAGGAGCCGAACTTCTCGGTCTTCGACAACTACATCCAGGAGCCGGCCTATCTGACCGGCATGATCGCGGGCGCGGTGTCCAAGTCGAACGTCATCGGCATGGTCGGCGGCTACCCGATCCCGGAGGTGAACCGCCTGATGAACGCCTTCATGGAGGGCGCCAAGGAGGTGAACCCGAACGTGAAGTTCATGGTCAGCTTCATCGGCTCCTGGTTCGACCCGCCGAAGGCCAAGGAAGCCGCCTTCGCGATGATCGACCGCGGCGCCGACGTGATGTACGCCGAGCGCTTCGGCGTGTCCGACGCCGCCAAGGAGCGCAAGGTCCTGGCCATCGGCAACGTCATCAACACCCAGCCGCAGTATCCGGACACCGTGGTCGCCAGCGCGCTCTGGCACATGGAGCCGTCGGTGGACCGCGCCATCGCCGCGGTGAAGGCCGGCAGCTACAAGGCCGAGGATTACGGCCCCTACAGCCAGATGGTCCACAAGGGCTCCAGCCTCGCCCCCCTCGGCACCTTCGAGGGCAAGGTTCCCGCCGACGTGATGGCCAAGGTGAAGGCCCGCGAGCAGGAGATCCTCGACGGCAAGTTCACCGTGAAGGTGAACGACAACGAGCCCAAATCGACGATGTGATCCACATTTCCTAAGAAGCATCGCCTTTCAGTCCCTCTCCCGCCCCGGGAGAGGGAGGGGCCCGCGCAAAGCGCGGGAGGGTGAGGGTACCGCCAAGAATCAGCGCTTTGATCCTCGGCTCCACCCTCACCCGCCCGCTTCGCGGGCACCCTCTCCCGGGACGGGAGAGGGAAAGTCACTTTGCCTTCCGGCACCCCGCGGACATCCATGACATCACCCCCCATCGTCCTCCGCCTCTCCGGCATCACGAAGCGGTTCGGGCCGCTCGTCGCCAACGATTCCATCTCGCTGACTCTCCACAAGGGCGAGGTGCTGGCCCTGCTGGGCGAGAACGGCGCCGGTAAGACGACCCTGATGAACATCCTGTTCGGCCATTACGTGGCCGACGAGGGCAGCATCGAGGCGTTTGGCCAGCCGCTCCCCCCCGGCTCCCCCCGCGCGGCGCTGGCCGCCGGAATCGGCATGGTCCACCAGCACTTCACCCTGGCCGACAACCTGTCGGTGCTCGACAACATCGCCGTGGGGACGGAGTCGCTGTGGCGCCCGCGCTCCGACCGCGCCGCCGCCAAGGCGAAGCTGCTCGACCTCGCCCGCCGCTTCGGGCTGGAGGTGCGTCCCGACGCGCTGGTCGGCGACCTGTCGGTGGGCGAGCGGCAGCGGGCCGAGATCCTGAAGGCGCTCTACCGCGACGCCCGCATCCTGATCCTGGACGAGCCGACCGCGGTGCTGACCCCGCAGGAATCGTCCAGCCTGTTCGACACGCTGCGCCGCCTGACCGCCGACGGTCTGGCCGTGGTCTTCATCAGCCACAAGATGAACGAGGTCTTCGCGGCCAGCGACACGGTCGCCGTTCTGCGCGGCGGACGCCTCGTCGCCACCCGCAGGACCGCCGCGACCGACCGCGAGGAGCTGGCCGAGCTGATGGTCGGCCGCGCCCTGAAGCCGCCCACCCCGACCCCGCTGGAGCCTGGCGAGCCGGTGTTGACGCTGTCCGGCGTCACCGTCGCCTCCGGCCACGGGCGCCCGCTGCTCGACGGCGTGGACCTGACCGTGCGCCGTCGTCAGATCGTCGGCATCGCCGGCGTGTCGGGCAACGGGCAGACCGCGCTGGCCGAGCTGATCAGCGGCCTGATCCACCCCGACTCCGGCAGCATGGCGCTGAAGGGAGAAGCCGCCGGGAACGCCAGCCCGGCGGAGATGGTCCGGCGCGGCGTCGCCCGCATTCCGGAGGACCGGCATGCCGCCGGCCTCGTCGGCGCCATGGCGGTGTGGGAAAACCTGATTGCCGAGCGCTACCACGACCCCGCCTTCCAGCGCTTCGGCCTGATCCGCCGGAGCGCCGCCCGCGCCTACGCCGAGGAGGTGATCGAGGCCTTCGACGTGCGCTGCCCCGGGCCGGACGCCCGCACGCAGCTGCTGTCCGGCGGCAACATGCAGAAGCTGATCCTGGGCCGCACGCTGGCCCACGGGCCGGACCTGATCCTGGCGAGCCAGCCCACCCGCGGCCTTGACGTCGGCGCGGTGTCCTACGTCCACGGACGGCTGCTGGAGGCCCGCGCCGCCGGGGCCGGGGTGCTGGTGATCTCCGAGGATCTGGACGAGATCCTGGCGCTGGCCGACGGCATCACCGTCGCCTATCACGGGCGCCTCACCCCCGTTCTGCCCCACGGCCGCGTGTCGGTCCGCCAGCTCGGCCTGCTGATGGCGGGGCATTGGGAGATTTTGCCTGAGATCGTCGGGGAGAGCGTCCAATGAACCGAGGCCTTTCAATGGATGCCCCCTCCCTAACCCTCCCCCGCTGCGCGGGGGAGGGTCGGGGTGGGGGCAAAGGCGCTGCTTGAGTGCCGTCGCGGGATCAGGAAACAAGGACAAAATCATGCGGCTTGAACCGCGAGAGCATACCCCGCTGGCCGCCCGCCTCCTGGCGCCCGTGGCGGCGGTTGTGGCGGCGCTGGCGCTCTGCGCGCTGCTGGTCGCCTGGACCGGCGCGCCGGTGCTGCGCGCCTACGGCCTGCTGCTGGAGGGGGCCGCCGGCTCCCGCTTCGCCCTGACCGAAACGCTGACCCGCGCCACCCCGCTGATCCTCACCGGCCTCGCCGCCGCCGTGGCCTTCCGCGCCAAGCTGTGGAACATCGGGGCGGAGGGGCAGCTCTACATGGGCGCGCTGGCCGCCGTGGTGCTGGGCGGCGGCGTGCTGGACCTGCCGGCCTGGCTGCTGCTGCCCACGGTGATGATCGCCGGGGCCGCCGCCGGGGGCGCCACGCTGCTCGGCCCCGCCGTGCTGAAGGTGCGCTTCGGCGTGGACGAGGTGGTGACCACGCTGCTGCTGAACTTCATCGTCCTGCTGCTCGTCTCCATGCTGCTGGAAGGCGCGCTGAAGGACCCCATGGGCATGGGCTGGCCGCAGTCCGCCCCGGTCGTGGAGGCGGCGGAGCTGCCCAAGCTGGTCGAGCGCACGCGGCTGCACACCGGCCTGCTGGTCGCGCTGGGCCTGTCGGCGCTGCTCTGGCTGATCGACACCCGGACCATCTGGGGCTACGAGAACCGGGCGGTCGGCGCCAACCCGCGCGCCGCCGCCTTCGCCGGCATGCCGGTGACCCGCGTCATGCTGCGCACCGCCCTGCTGTCCGGCGGGCTGGCCGGACTGGCCGGGGTGATCGAGGTCTGCGGGCTGAAGGGCTACCTGACGCTCGACCTGTCGCCGGGCTTCGGCTACAGCGGCATCGTTGTCGCCATGCTGGCGCAGCTTCACCCGGTGGGCGTGGTGGGCGCGGCGGTCTTCATCGCCGGCATCTTCGTGGGTGCGGACGCCATGAGCCGCGCCATGCCGGTGCCCAACTACATCGCCGACGTGCTCGTCGCCGCCAGCCTGCTGTGCATGCTGGTCGCCGGGCTGCTGACGCGCTACCGGCTGCGGCGGGGGTGAGCGCCATGGAGCTGTTCCAAACGATCCTCGACATCCTGGTCTCCGCCGCCTTCTGGACGGCGGTGCTGCGCATCGCCACCCCCTACATCCTGGGCACGCTGGGCGAGCTTCTGTGCGAGCGGGCCGGCGTGCTGAACCTCGGCATCGAGGGCATCATGACGATGGGCGCGTTGGCCGGCTGGATGGCCGTCTACCAGGGGGCCGACCTGTGGACCGGCGTGCTGGTGGCGGCGCTGTGCGGCGGCCTGATGGGTCTGCTGCACGCCACCCTGACGGTGCCGCTGGGCCTGTCGCAGCATGTGGCGGGCATCGGCGTGACGCTGCTCGGCACCAGCCTGTCCTACTTCGTCTACCGCCTCGTCCTGCCGCAGGCGAGCACCCCGCCGACCATCGAGCCGTTCCAGCCGCTGGACCTGCCCGGCGCACTGGCCCAAACTCCGATGACCTACCTGGCGCTGATCCTCGTCGCCGTGGTCGCCTACGTCCTCTACCGCACGCCGGTCGGGCTTGCGGTGCGCATGGTCGGCGAGAATCCGGCGGCGGCAGAGGCCCAGGGTCTCAGCGTCACCGCGGTGCGCATCGGCGCGGTGGTGGCGGGAAGCGCGCTGATGGCGCTGGCCGGGGCCTTCCTCACCCTGTCGGCCTTCAACGCCTTCTTCTTCAACATGGTCAACGGGCGCGGCTGGATCTGCATCGCGCTGGTCGTCTTCGCCTCGTGGCGGCCCGGCAAGGCGCTTCTGGGCGCGGTGCTGTTCGCCGCCTTCGACGCGCTGCAATTGCGGCTTCAGCAGGTGGCGGGGGGCGTCCTGCCCTACCAGCTGTTCCTGATGATGCCCTACCTGTTGAGCATCCTGGCGCTCGTGCTGGTGGCGCGCCGCGCCTCCTACCCGCGGGCGCTGATGATCCCGTACCGCAAAGGAGAACGCTGATGTTCGATCTGATCCTTCGCCGCGCCACGCTGCCCGACGGCCGCACCGGCATGGACATCGGCGTCCGCGAGGGCCGCATCGCCGCCGTGGAGAAGGACCTGCCCGGCCCCGCCGGGGAGGAGATCGACGCCACCGGCCGGCTGGTCACGCCGCCCTTCGTCGATTCGCACTTCCACATGGACTCCACGCTCAGCTACGGCCTGCCGCGGGTCAACCGCTCCGGCACGCTGCTGGAGGGCATCGCGCTGTGGGGCGAGCTGAAACCGCAGCTCGTCCAGGACGCCATCGTCGAGCGGGCGCTGGCCTATTGCGACTGGGCGGTGGCGCGCGGCCTGCTGGCGATCCGCAGCCATGTGGACATCTGCGACCGGCGCCTGCTGGCCGTGGAATCGCTGCTGGAGGTCAAGCGGCGGGTCGCCCCCTACCTCGACCTGCAACTCGTCGCCTTCCCCCAGGACGGCGTGCTGCGCGCCCCCGGCGCGGTGGACCTGCTGAAGCGCGCGCTCGACATGGGCGTGGACGTGGTCGGCGGCATCCCGCATTTCGAGCGGACAATGGCCGACGGTGCCGCCTCGGTGAAGCTCCTCTGCGAGATCGCGGCGGAGCGCGGGCTGCTGGTCGACATGCACTGTGACGAGTCGGACGACCCGCTGTCCCGCCACGTCGAGACGCTGGCCTACGAGACGCAGCGGCTGGGGATGCAGGGCCGGGTGACCGGCTCGCACCTCACCTCCATGCATTCCATGGACAACTACTACGTCTCCAAGCTGATCCCGCTGATGGTCGAGGCGAAGCTCGGCGTCATCGCCAACCCGCTCATCAACATCACGCTCCAGGGCCGTCACGACACCTACCCCAAGCGTCGAGGCATGACCCGAGTGCCGGAACTGATGGGCGCCGGGCTGACGGTCGCGCTGGGCCACGACTGCGTGATGGACCCCTGGTACCCGCTCGGCTCCGGCGACATGCTGGAGGTCGCGCATATGGGCCTGCATGTCGGGCAGATGACCGGCTATGACGGGATGCTCGCCTGCTTCCACGCGGTGACCGAAGCCCCGGCCAAGCTGCTGCACCTCGACGGCTACGGGCTGGAGGTGGGTTGCCACGCCGATCTGGTGGTGCTCCAGGCCGCCGACCCGGTGGAAGCGATCCGCACCCGCGCCACCCGCCTGTTCGTCCTGCGCCGCGGCGCGGTCGTCAGCCGCTGCGCCCCGGTGGAGGCGCAGCTCTCCCTGCCGGGCCGCCCGGAATCGGTGTCCTTCACCCTGCCCACGGCGCAGGCTCGGTGACATTGTGCGACTCCCCTCCCCCGCCCGCGGCGGGGGAGGGTTAAAGCGGATTTCGGTTCAGTTTAGATTCGGGTAGCCGCATAGCTTAAACCACGCTTTGGCGTCGGTAGCGGTGATCGCATTGAGGGCTGGGCCGAGTTCCTCGTTGAGGGCCTCGACGGTGCGGGCTTCCTTGGCGCGCAGGATTCCTTTGAGCTTGGCCCAGCCGGGCTCGATGGGCGAGAGGTCGGGCGAGTAGCGCGGGAGGAAGCGGACACGGATCCCCGCCGTCTCAAAGGCGGCGAGGATATCGGCCCGCTTGTGAGCGGAAAGGTTGTCCATCACGACCACGGCGCCGGGTTTGTCGCGCCGAAGCACGGGCAAGAGCACCTGCTCGACAAAGGCGAGAAACACGGCCGAGGAGGTGGACGCCTCGATGCTCATGGCGGCCAGCATGCCTTCGGCGCTCAACGCCCCGAGCACCGTGACGCGGTGCCACGACCCACAGGGCACGGATCCGAGCGCCCGCTGGCCGCGCGGCGCCCGGGCCTGGGTGGGCGTCATCTGGGTGTTGATGCCGGTTTCATCGAGGAAAACCAAACGCGCCGGTTCATGGACCACCGCATCGTCCCGGTAGGCCGCGCGTTCCGCGGCGATATCCGCGCGCTCTTGCTCGCTGGCCCTCAGCGTCTTTTTTTGCGCGCCAACCCCAGCCGCTTCAAGGTGCGGCACACCACCGCCGGGCTCAGCGCGATGCCGGTGCGTGCGGCCAACCGGTCGCGGTACTGTGCCAGTGTCGCGTCATTATCCTCCCGCACCAAGGCCCGCAGCACGCTCACGCCCTCCGCGTCCAGTTTGGCTGGTACGCCGCCGGCATGCGGCTTGGCGACCCGCCGCCCCTCAAGGCGTGCGGCCCGCACCCAGTTGTACGCGCAGGCTCGGCTGATCTGGAAGCGCCGCGCCAGCAACTCGGGGCCGCCCTCGTGGCGCTCATAAGCCAGCAGAACCCGTTCGCGCAGATCGGAGGAATATGGCTGGCCCATGGCGCGCGGTCCTTCAGCTGTGTCTTCCTCCAACCGCTCAGGCCAGCCAAAATTCCGTCTATACTCAGCGACAATCCGCTTTAGGGAGGGGGCCCATAGCGAGTCCCCCGGGCACCACACAGAATCCGGACGCAACGCAGAACCGGCGCTTCCCGTTGGGAAAGCGCCGGTCCTGTCGTTCATGAAGCCGATTGTCAAGCGTGTTTGAGCCCTTCTGCGTCCACGTCCGGTGTGGTGTGG
Source organism: Azospirillum formosense (assembly GCF_040500525.1). Classification (NCBI taxonomy): domain Bacteria; kingdom Pseudomonadati; phylum Pseudomonadota; class Alphaproteobacteria; order Rhodospirillales; family Azospirillaceae; genus Azospirillum; species Azospirillum formosense. The sequence continues at coordinate 497,552 of NZ_CP159405.1, forward strand.
CGTGTGCCGTGGTGACCTGGCGGCGACCTACTCTCCCACGTCTTAAGACGCAGTACCATCGGCGCTGAGGCGTTTCACGGCCGAGTTCGGAATGGGATCGGGTGTTGGGAGCCTCGCCATGACCACCAGGTCACCAAGGCACACGCGAACCATCCGGACGGGACGGCAGAGGGGTATCGTTGATCGAGGACATGTTTGCGTTCTTGCGGTGTTGGCTCGTTGCGTCCAGGGCTTGCCGCTGCGCGCGGGCCGCCACTGGGAAGGATCAAGCCGATCGAGCGATTAGTAAGGCTCAGCTTCAGGCGTTGCCGCCCGTCCACATGCCTCCTATCGACGTGATGGTCTGTCACGGCTCTCAAGGGAGTTCTGGTTTAGAGGTGGGTTTCCCGCTTAGATGCTTTCAGCGGTTATCCCGTCCATACTTAGCTACCCGGCCATGCCACTGGCGTGACAACCGGTGCACCAGAGGTATGTCCATCCCGGTCCTCTCGTACTAGGGACAGATCCTCGCAAAACTCCGACACCCACGGCAGATAGGGACCGAACTGTCTCACGACGTTCTAAACCCAGCTCACGTACCACTTTAATCGGCGAACAGCCGAACCCTTGGGACCTGCTCCAGCCCCAGGATGTGATGAGCCGACATCGAGGTGCCAAACGACTCCGTCGATATGGACTCTTGGGAGTCATCAGCCTGTTATCCCCGGCGTACCTTTTATCCGTTGAGCGATGGCCCGTCCACATGGAACCACCGGATCACTATGGCCGACTTTCGTCTCTGCTCGACTTGTCTGTCTTGCAGTCAGGCGGGCTTATGCCATTGCACTCGACGAGCGATTTCCGACCGCTCTGAGCCCACCATCGCGCGCCTCCGTTACGCTTTGGGAGGCGACCGCCCCAGTCAAACTACCCGCCATGCAGGGTCCCGGCTCCGGATGAACGGAGCGCGGTTAGATGCCAGAGACCTCAAGGGTGGTATTTCAAGGATGGCTCCACCCGAGCTGGCGCCCGGGCTTCCTAGCCTCCCACCTATCCTACACATGAGATCCCTAGCACCACTGCAAAGCTGTAGTAAAGGTGCACGGGGTCTTTCCGTCTGACCGCGGGTACTCCGCATCTTCACGGAGAGTTCAATTTCGCTGAGTTGGTGTTGGAGACAGCGGGGAAGTCGTTACGCCATTCGTGCAGGTCGGAACTTACCCGACAAGGAATTTCGCTACCTTAGGACCGTTATAGTTACGGCCGCCGTTTACCGGGGCTTCAGTTCGGAGCGTGAACCCCTCCTCTTAACCTTCCGGCACCGGGCAGGCGTCAGACCCTATACGTCGCCTTGTACGGCTTCGCAGAGCCCTGTGTTTTTAGTAAACAGTCGCCACCCCCTGGTCTGTGCCCCCGCCATGGCTTGCGCCACAACGGGGCCCTCTTCTTCCGAAGTTACGAGGGCAATTTGCCGAGTTCCTTCAACACCATTCTCTCAAGCGCCTGGGTATGCTCTACCAGTCCACCTGTGTCGGTTTGGGGTACGGTCTGATGCGGGGGCTGTTTCCTGGAACGGGTCCCCAGCCGGGCCAATCCGATAAGGCCCGACACGCTTTCCCATTCGTCACACACCCGCTGGCCCACGACTATTAACGTGGTTCCCATCGACTACGCCTTTCGGCCTCGCCTTAGGGGCCGGCTCACCCTGCGTGGATTAACCTTGCGCAGGAACCCTTGGACTTTCGGCGACAGTGTTTCTCACACTGTTTGTCGCTACTCATGTCAGCATTCTCACTTCCGATACCTCCAGGCGGCCTCACGGACACCCTTCGCAGGCTTACGGAACGCTCCGCTACCACGTGTCAAAGACACATCCGCAGCTTCGGTACACGGCTTGAGCCCCGATACATTTTCGGCGCAGGCCGGCTTAACTAGACCAGTGAGCTATTACGCTTTCTTTAAAGGATGGCTGCTTCTAAGCCAACCTCCTGGTTGTCATGGCCTTCCCACATCCTTTCCCACTTAGCCGTGATTTGGGGACCTTAGCTGGCGGTCTGGGCTGTTTCCCTCTCGACGATGGACCTTAGCACCCACCGTCTGTCTGCCGGGCTGTGCTCCACGGTATTCGGAGTTTGGTTAGGTTTGGTAAGCCGCGAGGCCCCCTAGCCCATCCAGTGCTCTACCCCCGTGGGCAATCGCCCGACGCGCTACCTAAATAGCTTTCGCGGAGAACCAGCTATTTCCCGGTTTGATTGGCCTTTCACCCCTAGCCACAGGTCATCTCCGACTTTTTCAACAGGCGTGAGTTCGGTCCTCCAGTGCGTGTTACCGCACCTTCAACCTGCCCATGGCTAGATCACCGGGTTTCGGGTCTACAGCAAGCAACTCACGCGCCCTGTTCAGACTCGCTTTCGCTGCGCCTCCGGCTATCGCCTTAAGCTCGCTGCTTACTGTAAGTCGCTGACCCATT